>CBFCXA010000034.1:0-12535 GCA_965601985.1 uncultured Chromatiales bacterium
TCCTCGGCCGGCCCTTCCTTGAGCACCCGACCGAACTCCTTCCAGAAGTCGCGATACTTTTCCTGCTCATCCGCAGCCAGCTTCGCCAGCATATCGAGCACGCGTCGGGTCAGCGCACTGCGGATCGCTGCCACGGTTTCGTCCTGCTGCAGCAGTTCGCGCGACACGTTCAGCGACAGGTCGCCCGAATCGACGACGCCGCGTACGAAGCGCAGGTACAGGGGCAGGAACTGGTCCGCCTCGTCCATGATGAATACACGCTGCACGTACAGCTTCAGCCCGCGCGGCGACTCACGGTTCCACAGATCGAAGGGTGCCGAGGCCGGCAGGTAGAGCAGGCTCGTATACTCGCGCTTACCTTCAACGCGGTTGTGGCTCCAGGTGAGCGGTTCCTGCACGTCGTGCGACACGTGCTTGTAGAACTCACGGTATTCGTCTTCGCTGATCTCGGTCCTGGGCCGCGTCCACAGCGCCTTGGCGGTATTCACCGTGGTATCTGCTTCCGCAGCGTCCCCATCCTCGTCGCCGGCTTTGCCGGGCATGAGCACCGGGAAGGCGATGTGATCCGAATACTTGCGAATCAGGCCACGCAGGCGAAAGTCATCAGCGAATTCGCGCGCGTCATCGCGCAAGTGCAGACGTACGGTCGTCCCCCGTTCGGCCCGGTTAGTTTCGGCGACGGTAAATTCGCCCTGCCCATCCGAACTCCAGCGCACGCCGGCCTGCGCGGGCGCACCGGCCTGGCGCGTGAAGACCTCGACGCGGTCGGCCACGATGAACGCCGAGTAAAACCCGACGCCAAACTGGCCAATCAGACCGGCATCCTTGGCCTCGGTGCCTTCCAGGCTCTTCAGAAACTCACCGGTGCCGGACTTGGCGATGGTCCCGAGCTGTTCGACGACTTGATCGCGGGACATGCCGATACCATTGTCAGTTACGGACAAGGTGCCGGCCGCTTCATCCAGTTCGACGCGGATGCGCAGCTCGGGATCGTCGGCCAGCAGGCTCTCATCGGCGATGGCCGCAAAGCGCAGCCGGTCGCAGGCATCGGAGGCGTTGGATATCAGCTCCCGGAGAAATATCTCGCGGTTGCTGTACAGGGAGTGAATCATCAGGTGCAGAAGCTGCTTCACTTCTGCCTGGAAACCGAGCGTCTCGCCCGGCGAGCTTGTCGCCTGATCGGTCATGTCTGTGTTGTTTTCTTTCAGCCAATACAAAGCCACCACGCCGCGCGCGGGGCTGGACTGAAAGCTGGGGTTTCAGGCGGCCGATTTCAAGGGCCGCCGCAGGCGGTCACCAGGCCGGGGCGAGAAGCAGGGCCAGCGTCAGCAGGCCCAGCGCGCTGCGGCGCCGCAGCGCCAGGCCGGAGTGGCTATGCCACAGCAACGCGGCGGCAAACAGCGAGCTGTCGAGTTCGTCGAACCAGCGCAGCACGCATTCCATGCCGCGTTACCGGGAGCGGGAGCCGATTACGTACAGGCGGGGCCTGGAGCGCGACGCCTTGGGCAGGTCCTGCTGCTTGGCGACGGCCTGGCCACGGACGCCAGCCAGCGCTCGCTCGATCCAGTCGCGGCGCTGAAGCGTATCTTCGTTGGTAATCAGTGAATCGCTATGTTTCTTGTCCGACATAGTCTTAGTCTTCTTCGGCGATTTCGCATCGATGCTTTCCGCGGAATCTACTTTCTCGACAGGGAGATTCGCCGTGAGCGCAGTCACAGCTTGCCCACTGTCGAGAGACTTCCGCGAGAAAGTGTGCGCTGCGGTGTTCTGCTAACACCTGGCGGGATCAGCTCGCTCGGGCCGGTGGATTATTCTTCGTTGTTCCACTCGCGCCGTACCTGGTCGCTCCAGTTACGGTAGCCCTTCCAGGTATACAGCGATGCATCCAGTGGCGCCCGTCCGCTCGCCGGCGACTGCACGCGCGTCAGCCAGCGACGGTAGGCGTCCCAGCCGCCGTTTCCGTTTGCGTTCCCCGCAGGTTCCCGACCCGGCTTCAACATTGCCGGTGAGTGGCGCTGCCTGTTCGACGCGCCGTCGTTACCCTGATCCGGGCCTGCGAACTCTTTTATTTCTCGGCGCACACCTGCGCCCGCTTTCGATTCGCTCATGGCTCCTTGCCCCATTGTGGGAAAAGACGCCGTCAGCGTAGATTCTCGCCCGCGCCCGGACGAGGAACTACATCACAGGGGCTTCCATTTAACTTGTTGATTATTTGTGCAAAAGCACAATGCGCGTCGCGTCAGACTCAGCCTGCCAGCCGGTAACAGGGCGTGTAGCTTTCTGCCTCGAGCTTCATGCGGCCCTGGGCCACGAAGCCGGCAAGCAGTCGGTCGAGCTGGGCAAGAATGTCCGCGTCGCCGCGAATCTCGAACGGTCCGTGGGCCTCGATCGCGCGAATTCCGGCTTCCTTGACGTTGCCGGCAACCAGTCCCGAGAACGCGCGCCGCAGTTCCACCGCGAGGGCCTGCCCCGGCAGATCGTGATGCAGCTGAAGCGCCGCCATGTTCTCGTGGGTCGCGTGAAACGGTTCCTGAAACTCGAGGCTCATACCCAGTCGCCAGTTGAAATAGAACGCGTCTTTTTGTTCGTGACGGATTTCACGCACCGCGGCGATTCCCTGCGTGAGCAGGCGCGCAGTCTCTTCGGGGCCGCCGATCTCGATCCGGTACAGGGTACGCGCATCGTCACCCAGCGTGGCGGCAATGAACTCGTCGATGGTGCGAAAATAGTCCGCGCTGCCTGGCGGGCCGGTCAGCACAACCGGCAGCCGCAGCTCCTGGTTCTCCTGCCGCATCAGGATACCGAGCAGAAACAACAGCTCCTCGGCTGTGCCTACCCCGCCTGGAAAGATCACGATCGCGTGAGCTACCCGAACGAAGGCTTCGAGTCGCTTTTCCATATCGGGCATGATGACCAGCTGGTTGACAATCGGATTCGGCGATTCCGCGGCGATGATGTCGGGCTCGGTGATACCCAGATAGCGCCCGTTGCGGATGCGCTGTTTGGCATGCGCCAGGTTCGCACCTTTCATCGGGCCTTTCATCGCGCCGGCGCCACAACCGGTGCATACGTCCAGGCCGCGCAGCCCGAGTTGGTAACCCAGATCCTTGGTGTACTCGTACTCGACTCGGTTGATGGCATGACCGCCCCAGCAGACCACCAGGTTCGGCTCACTGGGCACCTGCAGCACGCCGGCATTGCGCAGAATCTGGAACACCGCGTCGGTGATGCCTTTGCTGCTGGCGAAGTCGAAGCGGCCCGCGGCGGCCTCGCTGTCCACGTACACGACATCGCGCAGTACCGCGAATAACTGCTCGCGAATGCCGCGGATCATGCGCCCATCCACGAAGGCGTCTGCCGGTGCGTTGGTCAGCGCGAGCTTTACGCCGCGATCCTGCTGGATGATGCTGATATCGAAGTCGGCGAACTCGGCCAGGATCGCCCGCGTGTCATCGGTCCGGCTGCCGACATTGAGCACCGCCAGCGCACAGCGGCGCAGCGTTTCGTGCTGTCCGCCCTCACCCGCGCGACGCAGGCGATCGACTTCGGCCTGGGACAGCACCTCGAGGCTGCCCTCGGGCATGACCTCGACGACTTCGTGATGTACGCGCGCGTTTGCGGCTGACTGCTGCATGTCGATTCGCTCTGTGCTGCGTCGGTCCGCGTCAGGGCAGAATGGTGATCGGCGTGTCGGCGCTGGTCATCAGCCAGATATCCACCATGTCGGAGTTCGACACCGCGATGCAGCCGTCGGTCCAGTCGGTCAGGCGATAGAACTCCTCGTTATGCTTCGGGCGGTTCGGCTGTCCGTGAATCATGATCTGGCCACCCGGCGGCACGCCGGCGGTGCGCGCCTGGCGCCGGTCATCAGCATTCGGATAGGAAATCAGGATCGACAGGAAAAAGTCACTGTCGGTATTGCGCTCGATCAGCCGGTAACGTCCCTCCGGCGTACGCGAATCACCTTCCTGACGCTTGTGCCCGGCGGGCTCGAGGCCCAGCGCGATATCGAAGCTCTTCAGCACCCGGTCGTCGCGTACCAGCTCGAGCCTGCGTTCGGTCTTGCGCACCACGACTTCGTCGGCTTGCGGGAAGCCATTGGCGCCCAGCGGTCCGATAGCGAGCAGCAGAAAGCCGAACAGCAGAACGGCCAGGACAGGGCGCTGGCGAAACACGCGACGACTCCAAATAAACCCGCGTTGAGTAAAGCGAAAGCGGGCTAGCGGTTCAAGGGCTCAGGCCGCATCAGGATGCATCGGCGAGCACGCCGCGCTTGGGCTTCGCCGCGTCCGCCATTTCGACCTGTGGAAAGACCAGCGCATCGCCCGGGCGCACCCGGTCCATGTCCAGGTCCGGGTTGTACTGGCGTAACAGCCACAGCGGGATCCGGTAGGTGCGTGTGGTCAGCAGCCAGATCGACTCGCCGCTGCGCAGCCGGTGCACCGCCGTATCGACCACGCTATAGCGGTCGAAGTAGCTAGCCTGCAGCTTGCGGTGGTAAGCGACGCGGCGCGCGGCGAATTCCTGCGCGTCGACCCGACCCAGGTCCAGACTCAGGCGCTGGCCGACGACCACCGGCCTGCGGAACGCATAGCCGTTGATGTCGCGCAGCCGCTGGGTCTTGATCTCGAGCCAGTCGGCATAGTGGCCCAGGGTTTCGGCCGCCTGTACCTCGATGCTGCCGTCCGCGGCGACCAGGTAGTCGCTGGGATCGGCGAGCATCTGGTCGCTTTCCGCAACCGGTTCGGTCTTCGCCACCGCATCGGTATCGCCGGCCAGGTCGATAGTCGCGGTATCAATCGTCGCAGTTTCAGGTGCCGGCAGTTCACGCAGACTCGCAGTCACCACGACCGGTTCCAGCAACACCGCAGGGCTCGCTGGTTCTGCCGTCTCCGTCACGCGCAGCCGCAGTTCCTGTCCGGCAACAATGCGGTTGCGGTCGCTGATTCCGTTTAGCGCAAGAAGCTCGCGTTCGCTGATGCCGGCGCGCCGCGCAATGCCGCCGATGGTATCGCCGGAACGCACGCGATAAGTCTCGGTATTGCCGGCCAGCGCAGTCTGCGCATAGGCATCACTCACCGGCAGACGCAGGGTCTGCCCGGCACGAATCCGGTGGCGATTGTTGATGCTGTTCAGCGCCATCAGCTCTCTGACACTGGTGCGGTACCGGCGGGCTATCACCGACAGGCTCTCGCCGCGCTCGATGCGGTGATAGAGGTCGGGCGTCTGCTCATCGAAGCGCATTTGCGCCGGAATCGCCGCTACGCGCCGCTCGACCGACAGCCCGCTGTCGGGCACAGGCATGCGCAGCTTAAAAGCCCTCGGTACATGCTTGGTCCCGGACCAGATCGGCGCCAGCAGCGCCGGGTTGTAGTCCTTGAGCGTGTCGATCGGCAGGTTCAGCGCCTGAGCCAGTTCCGCCGCGGGCACGTAGTCTGGTACCGACACGACCAGCTCGGGCCTCGGTGTCGCTCGCGTGAGCGGGCCGAAGTAACGCTCGACGTCGGTTTCGACCTCCAGCGCGGCAAGGAAAGCGACATAGAAATTGCGCGAGGCAAAGCCGAAGGCCGGGCCACGATACTCGCGGATGATGGTCTCGATGTCCTCGCTGCCCACCGTGCGCACTGCCCGGCGCATGCCGGCAACACCGTGGTTATAGGCCGTGATCGCCAGCGGCCAGGACTTCAGGATCGAGTAGTTGTAAGCCAGCAGCCGGGCAGCAGCCTCGCTGGACAGGTAGGGGTCGCGCCGCGCATCGACCACGTGGTCGACCTGCATGAAGCGGCGCCCGGTCGAGCGGGTAAATTGCCACAGGCCCGAGGCGCCCACATGCGAGCGCGCTTTCGGATTGAAGGACGACTCGACGTGCGGCAGCGCGGCCAGTCCGGCAGGCACGCCCTGCTCGTCGAGCTGCCGGCGAATGTAGTCCCGCCACTGGCCGGAGCGCCGATAGCCGTCGCGGAAACGATCGGCAAGACCCTGCTGGAAGCGGATGCGGTCGGCCGCGCGGCGCAGCTCGGCATTGCTGACCGTCTCCGGCCACAGGCCCAGCACGCGGCGCTGCTCGCTGGTCAGGCCGTCGCGTTGTCCGCTGGCGAGCCTGAGCAGAATGTCGCGATAGTGCTTGCGCGCGTCCCGCGCGATCCGGCGGCGCTGGGCAGAGCTCGCCCCGGCCGGCAGGTCGACGATTTCGTAGACGATGCCGAGCCGGCGGTCGTCGTGAATGGCCGCCTGGGAGGATGTGACCTCGCCGAAGATCGCGCGCCAGAAGCCGATCTCAGGTTCCAGGCCCGGCGGCCGGAGGAGTTCGGCTGCCGTCGCCGATCCCGGCAAGACGAGCAACAACACCGCGACGAGAACAAAAAACGGGGCGAAACTGCGGCCAATCTGCGTCATGCTTCCTGCGTCCTGCGATTCTCATGGCGCACCGGGGATACCGGCCGGGCTGGCTGACCCGACCATCGTCCTTGCGGGCGCAAGCCTACTGTCGGCATTCTAGCCCGTGCCGGATGCAGCTCCGGCTAACGGCTTCACATAACTGACGATCGATAAGCCCTGGGCTGGCAGCGCCAGAATCGTTCTGGTTGTTGTAAGGCTGAAGAGAAACAGGCTAGCGCGTCACGGAAAATAAGTATATTTTTCTTTAGCTTCTGGCGCCTAGCTTTGAACATAATTTAACTCCGGGACGGATCCAGGATCAAGTGAGCCAAGCACGCTCCACCACGCTATGGCGCCTGATGGTGCTGGCTGCGGCCGGCGCCTGGCTGGCGGGCTGTGACCCGTCGCCGGCATCCCTGGCGCTGAAAAACCGCGCCGCGCAGACCGATGCACCGCCTGCCGATCCTGATCCAATGGCAGCGGCCGACGATCTGCAGCAGCCGGCACCGATGCCCCGTCCCGCAGCACCTCCGGCCATCGTGGGTTCGGCGGCCGTCGAACGCGAACCGGTTGGGCCGCAACCCGGAGACCTCGAGTTGCTCGGCACACGGGTTTCCCCTGGCAGCGCGCGTCGGCTTACCTGGTCGGCCAGCCAGGTTTTCGAGGGCGTATCTACCGCAACGCCGGTGCTGGTCGTGAACGGCCGCGAAGCTGGCCCGGTCGTGTGCCTGACCGCGGCCATCCACGGCGACGAACTCAACGGCATCGAGATGGTGCGCAGAATCATGCACGAGCTCGAGCCGGACGAACTCACCGGCGCGGTCATTGGCGTGCCGATCGTGAACCTGCAGGGTTTTCGTCGCGGTTCGCGCTACCTGCCGGACCGGCGCGATCTGAACCGCTATTTCCCGGGCAACCCGCAGGGCAGTTCGGCCTCGCGTATTGCCTACTCGTTCTTCGAAGACATCATCCGTCGCTGCGACACGCTGGTAGATCTGCATACCGGCTCCTTCTACCGCACGAACCTGCCGCAGCTGCGCGCAGATCTGCGCAATCGCGGGGTACGCGAGCTGAGCGAAGGCTTCGGCGGCATGGTGGTGCTGCACAGCCAGCCGGCACAGGGCACGCTGCGGCGGGCAGCGACCGATGCGGGCATCCCGACGGTGACCCTGGAAGCCGGCGAACCGCTGCGCCTGCAGTCGGACAAGGTCGCGGAAGGCGTCAGCGGCATTCTCGCGCTGCTCGGCGCGATGGACATGATCGAACGAATGCAGCTACTCGGTCAGGCCAGGCCGGTGATCTATCAGTCTAGCTGGATCCGCGCGGATCACGGCGGCATCCTGTTCTCGCTGGTGCGCCTGGGGCAGGTCGTCGAACCGGGGGACGTGCTCGGCACCGTGACCGACCCGATCACCAATGAACAGAACCTGATCTATGCGTCGAGTCGCGGGCGTGTTCTGGGCATGGCGGTGAACCAGGTAGTGATGCCGGGGTTTGCCACATTCCGGCTGGGCGTCGAAACCGATGGTCCGCCAGTCGACAGTGTATTGGCCAGCTCATTGCGGGCCGACGGGGAACGGGTGGAAGACACCGGGCCGGTCGAGGCCGATACGCCGCCGGCCGAGGCGGGCAGTCAGGACGCCATCGTCGAGATCGAAGAAACTTCCTGACCGCCGCGCGGCTCTGTCGTCAGTCCGTCAGGACTGGCCGCGCAGCGCGGCAATCCGCTGTTCCAGCGGCGGGTGCGACAGGAACAGACGCTTGAGCCCGCCCCGGCCGCCGCCGCTGATGCCGAACGCCTGCAGCTGATCCGGCAGCTGGCTGGGACTGTGCATCGAGCGCAGGCGCTCGAGCGCGGCGACCATGTTTTCGCGTCCGGCCAGCTTCGCACCGCCCTCATCGGCACGGAACTCCCGCTGCCGCGAGAACCACATCACGATCATGCTGGCCAGGATGCCGAGCAGGATCTGTGCGACCAGCGACGAAATAAAGAACCCGGGACCGTATCCGCGGTCATTCTTCAACAGCACGCGGTCGACGAAAAAACCTACGACGCGCGACAGGAAGATCACAAAGGTATTGATCACACCCTGAATCAGGGTCAGCGTTACCATGTCGCCGTTGGCGACATGCGCGATCTCGTGGGCCAGCACGGCGTCGACTTCGTTCTCGCGCATGTTGCGCATCAGGCCGGTGCTGACCGCGACCAGCGCCGAGTTACGCCGCGCGCCGGTGGCAAACGCGTTCGGCTCGGGAGAATCGTAGATCGCCACGTCCGGCATACCTATGCCCGCTGCGGTCGCGTGTTTCTGCACGGTATTGACCAGCCAGGACTCCGTGCTGTTCGACGGTTGTTCGATCACGCGTGCTCCGGTGGTCCATTTCGCGATGCTCTTGGACAGAGCCAGCGAAATGAACGATCCGGTGAAACCGATTATCACCGAGAAGACCAGCAGCGCATTCAGATCGAGGCCGCCCTGCTCGTCGAGGTAGCCTTCCAGTCCGAGCAGACGGGTGACGACAGCAAGTACCGCCAGTACGGCGATATTGGTACCGAGAAACAGTAATATCCTCTTCATGAAACGCGGTCCTTGCAGCGTGAGGTGCAGTTATCGGGCCGCGGGGCCGGATTTTCAAGCCGCCCTTGCTGCACAGCGAGCAGACACCGCGCCGTCATGACTCCCGAACCAAGACGCTCCTTCGCCCGGCTCGCCTTGTCGCCCGGCAACTGGCCACTGCTGCTGGGCCTGGGCCTGCTGCGCCTGCTGATCCCGCTGCCCTACCGCGCGCAGCTCGCCCTCGGCCGCGGCCTCGGCACACTGATGTACCGGCTGATACCCAAACGCCGGCACGTGGCGGCGACCAACATCGCGCTGTGCTTCCCCGAGCTCGACGCAGCCGCGCAGGCCGACATTCTGCGCGAGCATTTCGCGTCGCTGGGTATTGCCGTATTCGAGCTCGGGCTGGCTTGGTGGGGCAGCGAACGTCGCGTGGCACGCCTGACCCATATCGACGGGCTGGAAAACCTGACCGCCGAACTGGAAGCAGGCCATGGCATCGTGCTGTTGAGCGCGCATTTTGCCGCCACCGAGCTGACCGGCCGCAAGCTGGTGCTCGACGTACCGGAGATGGCTGCGATGTACCGCAGCAACAAGAACGAACTGATGGACGAAGTGCTGCGTCGCTCGCGCCTGAAATCGGTACGCCAGTTGATTCCGAAAGACGACATGCGCCAGATGATTCGCGTGCTGCGCAAGGGCGGCGTGCCGGTCTGGTACGCGTCCGACCAGAGTTACCGTCACAAGTACCACGAGCTGGTGCCCTTCTTCGGCGAACCGGCGATGACCAACGCCGCACTGTCTCACATCGTGCGCATCTCGAAGGCGAAAGTGGTGCCCTACCTGCCGCGGCGACTGCCGGACGGCAGCGGCTATCACGTCGACATCCTGCCCGCATTCGACGATTTCCCGGGCGAGAGCCCGGCGGCCGACGCCGAGCGCGTCAATCGCCTGCTGGAAGAGCGAATCCGGCTCGCACCTGAGCAGTACTACTGGGTGCACCGGCGCTTCAAGGACCGGCCGCCGCCGCTGACCGACCCTTACCGCGCGGCGGGATAGGTCTCCGCGTAACCGCCACGCAGCGCATCCCAGTCCTGCTCGCGAAACTCAAAGCTGCCGTCGGCACTGATCTTGCGCAGCGAGCGGTGCAGTCGATCGAGGTTGGCGCGCGTCCAGGCACCCGGGCCAGGCATGCTGCGGCCGCGGTCGAAATCCAGCAGGAACAGCCGGTCTTCGCTGTCGATCTGCAGATTGTGCGCGGTTAGATCGGCATGAAACACGTGCTGCTGGTGAAAGCTGCCGACCAGGCGGCCTACGTCGCGCCAGCCACCCTCACCGAGCCCCTGCCCGGCAAGTCGCGTCGATAGTGGCACCACGTCCGGGATGCGCAGCGTGATCAGGTCGGCCGAATAGATCAGCCCGCTGCGCTGTACCCGCGCGGCCACCGGACGGGGAGTCGGCAACTCGCGCCTGGCGAGGTCTTCCAGCAGCAGGTATTCGCGCCACGGCCGGCTGCGCTCCAGGCCCAGCCAGGGAAACTCGTCATCCAGCCAGCGGCCCATCAGCCCGCCCCGGTGATAGTGGCGCAGCACCCACTGCTGATCGCCGTGGCCGATGAACAGGGTAGAGCCGCGACCACCGGCATAACCCGGCGCTTCCGGCGCACCCGGGTAGGTCGCCGGATCGAAGATGGCATCGCTGATCTGGCTGACCCGGGAGGCATCGTATAGGATCACGCTCTTCCCAATCCGCTCGATGCGCCGCATTGTCATGTCCTTTTCCCGGGAGCACGCGCCGGATTCGATCTGCCTGATCCGGCTATCGGCCATTGGCGATTGTTGCCACACGGTGCCCGTCGTTCGCAGCTTTCAGGCGCACTGGCCGGACACGCCCATTACCTGGATCATCGGCCGTACCGAACTCGGCCTGTTCGAGGGTCTGAGCGGCGTCGAGTTTATCAGCTTCGACAAGCGCGACCCGAAACGCAGCGGTCGCGAAGTCAAGAAGCAACTCGGCAGTCGTCGCTTCCCGTTACTGCTGCACATGCATCCGAACATGCGCGCCAACCTGCTCAGCCTGCGCGTGCGTGCAAGACTGCGTCTCGGGCTCGGCGGCCGGGTCAACGACTACCAGTGGCTGTTCGTGAACGCACGCACCGCGCCGAAAGACCGCGTGCACGTGATGGATCGCCTGTTCGGCTTCGCCGAGTACTTCGGGCTCGACCAGCGCGATCTGCGCTGGGACATACCGGTAAGTGACGCCGATCGCGCGATGGCGGCCGAAGTCTGTGCGGGCGAGCAACCGGTGGTCGCGATCAGTCCCTGCTCCAATCCGCGGTTTCGAAACTTCAGGAACTGGCGCGCGGAGAACTACGCGGCGCTGGCCCGCTGGCTGGTCGAGGAACGCGGAGCGCGGGTGCTGGTGACCGGCGGACTGAGCGAAATCGAACGAGAGTATGCGCGGACCATCGAAACAGACTCCGGCGTGCCGGTCACCAACCTGGTCGGCGAGACCAGCCTGAAGCAGGTGCTGGCGGTAATTGCCGCGGCGGACCTGCTGATCTGCCCCGATTCCGGCCCGGCGCACATGGGCACTGCGGTCGGTACCCGGGTCGTCGGCCTGTACGCGACCACCAATCGTTTCCGCGCCGCCCCCTACTTCTGCCAGGACCTTGTCGTGGACAAGTACCCGGAAGCCGTGATGCGTGAGTACGGCAAGCCGGTCGATCAGTTGCGCTGGGGTACGCGGGTCCGTGACCCGTCCGCAATGGACTTGATTACGCTGCCCGATGTCCAGGCCAGGGTCGATCAGGCGCTCGCGTCAGACTGATAAAATAATCTCCTCTGACCGAGGTGATATCCATGCTGGAAATTTTCGATGCAGACCGGCTGGCCGGTGCACCACCGGACAGCATTGGCGACCTGCTGGAACAGGGCAACATCGTCCAGTTCCTGCCCAACCCGATCCAGCTGCCGGATGCAGCAGAACTCGAGCAGCTGCGCAACGAACTGCCGAAACAGCTGAAGCTGAAGAACGTCAGCTACCACCCGGAAGCAGACCGGGTGAAGGGCTTGCAAGATGACTCGCCGGTCGCCGACCTCGCCTATCGCGCGCTGACCAATCACCGCGATCGTGTGACCGCATTTCTCGAGCAGGTCATGCCGACACTGACCCGTGACATGAAGGTCGGCACCTGCAGCTTTCGCCCGGTGCAGGAGCGCGGCCGAAACCTGAAGGCCCACGCCAGCAACGAACTGGTGCACGTGGACGCGGGCGCCTATGGCGCGACCAACGGCAACCGGCTGCTGCGATTCTTCGTCAATGTGAATCCTGTCGAGGACCGGGTGTGGAGCAGTAAGGGCGCGATGCCCGAACTGCTGGCGCGCTATGGCGAGCAGGCAGGCATGACGGCGGACGAGATCGGGCGCCTGGACCGTAAGCTGGTGGACAAGATGCGCAGCTCGGCGCTGAAGGGCATCTCGAAAGCCGGCCTGCCGCTGGCCACGGTGCTCGACAGCAGCCCCTACGATCGCGCGATGCGCCGCTTCCACAATTTCATGAAAGACACGCCGTCATTTCAGTCTGACCCGGTCGGGCAC
>CBFCXA010000035.1:0-12507 GCA_965601985.1 uncultured Chromatiales bacterium
CCGCCAGCATGTCGTAGGCCGCGTAGAGCTGGCTGGCGGCACCCAGCAGGTCGGCATTGTCCGGCGAACCGGCAACGAAGCTGTCGAGCAGCAGCAGGTAGGCCGGCGTGCCGTCACGGACCAGCGCCGGGTCTTCCTGGTCGAGGATCGCATCGGAGAGGTTGGAGGCCAGTCCGGAGGTGGCCGACTGCACGATGCTGCCGCAGCCGGGCAACAGCAGTATCGCAGCCAGCAATGTGGCCAGCTGCGGCAGCAGGCGAAGCATCGGATGGGAGAGACCGACGGTGCGGGCGCCTGACGGCATCTTCAGCCGATCTTTTCCTTGATGCGCGCGGACTTGCCACTTCGCTCACGCAGGTAGTAAAGCTTGGCGCGACGCACGTCGCCACGGCGCTTGACCTTGATGTCGGCGATGCTCGGGCTGTGCGTCTGGAACACGCGCTCGACGCCCTCACCGTGGGATACCTTGCGCACCGTGAACGAAGAATTCAGACCGCGATTCTTGCGCGCGATCACCACGCCTTCGTAGGCCTGCAAGCGCTCGCGGTTGCCCTCCTTGACGCGGACCTGCACGACCACCTGGTCGCCGGGCGCAAAGTTCGGCACGTCCTGCTTCAACTGTTCCGCTTCGAGTTGTTCGATTAGGTTGCTCATTGCTCTTACCTGCCTGTGTCCGCACCGCCCATTGCGTCTGCGGCTTCGTTGTCTCCGTGCTGCGCATTACCGTCGCGCTCGCGCATGAATTCATCCAGCAGCTGCTGTTCTTCGCCCGACAGACCGCGTTGTTCCAGCAGGTCCGGCCGGCGCAGCGCCGTCCTGCCCAGCGACTGCTTGAGTCGCCAGCGGCGAATCGCCGCGTGGTTACCGGTCAGCAGCACCTCGGGCACCGCCCGACCGTCGGCCAGCTCCGGCCGCGTGTAGTGCGGGCAGTCCAGCAGGCCGTCGACGAACGAGTCCTCTGCCGCCGACTGCTCGTCGCCGAGCGTGCCGGGCAGCAGTCGCACGATCGCGTCAATCACCGCGACCGCCGCAATTTCTCCGCCGCTCAGGACGAAATCGCCGAGCGACACTTCCTGTCCGCCCTCCGCCTCGATCAGCCGTTCGTCGAAACCTTCGTAGCGACCGGCCACCAGTATCAGGCCAGGCAGCGCCGCCAGTTTAGCGGCCATCGCCTGGTCGAACCGCCGGCCCTGCGGCGACAAAAACACCACCGGGCTGCCTTCCGGCAATCGCTTCCGGGCCAGGTCGATCGCGGCGCGGAACGGCTGGTACTTCAGCACCATGCCCGGGCCACCGCCATACGGCCGATCGTCCACGGTCTGATGAGCGTCGCTGGTGAACTCGCGCGGATTCACCGTGCCGAGTCTCACCACCTCTCTGCGCAGGGCCCGGCCACATACACCCTGGCCGGTACCTGCCGCGACGATTTCCGGGAACAGGGTGACTACACGTATGTCCATGCGCCTTGCCCTGCGCCTAGAAATCCGGGTCCCAGTCGACGATCACCCGACCGCTTTCCAGGTCTACCGATTTCACTACCTGTTCGGGCAGAAACGGAATCAAGCGACGCCGTTCGCCCGTAACGACCAGCACGTCGTTCGCGCCGGTTTCCAGCAAACTCTCCACCCGACCCAGGCTCACACCCAAGTCGGTCTCTACGGCCAGGCCTTCCAGGTCTGACCAGAAGTACCGGCCCTGTCCGGCATCGCCGAACGCATCGCGCGTAACGCGTATCTCGCAGCCAACCAGAGCCGCGGCCCGATCCCGATCGTCGATGCCTTCGAGGCTCACGATCAGGCCTTTACCGTGACGCCTGCCGCTGCGAACCCGGCATGGCGTCGCTTCCGTATCGCCTCCGCCGACCAGCCACGGACCGTAGTCCAGGATCCTGTCCGGCGGATCGGTGAAGGACCGGACTCTGAGCCAGCCCTTGATGCCGTAGACCCCGGCGACTTCGCCGACCACGACCTGCGGTCCCGGGTCGTTCAAACCGGGTACCGCTCGCGCAGACGATCAGGCCGCCTCGGCCTGCTGCTTTGCGCGATATTCCTTGACCAGTGCGGCGACCCGGTCCGATGGCCTGGCGCCCTCACCCAGCCAGTAATCGACGCGCTCGAGATCGATGCGCAGTCTTTCTTCCTGGCCGCTGGCGAGCGGATTGAAAAAACCCAGGCGCTCCAGGTAACGACCGTCACGCCGGTTGCGGCTGTCGGTGGCGACGAAGTGATAGAACGGCCGCTTTTTGGCGCCGCCCCGGGACAAGCGAATGCTGACCATGGTTTGAATTCGGACCCTGCAAAAAAACAGACCGCCGCGAAGCTCTCCCGAGCCGCCCGGCGGAGTAAGCAGGTAATTTTACGGCTTTTTCGACGAAAGTGAAGCTGGCCGCGGGGCTAGCGCCCGGGCATCCCCGGCATCCCGCGCATGGCCCGTTTCAGCCCGCCCTTGCTCATGCGCTTCATCATCTTCTGCATCTGGGTATGCTGCTTGAGCAGCCGGTTCACTTCCGGCACGCCGAGACCAGCCCCTGCTGCAATGCGGCGTTTACGCGAGCCATCGATCGTCTTGGGGTAACGCCGCTCGCGCCGCGTCATGGAATTGATCACCGCGATCTGGCGACGGATCTGCTTCTCGTCCACCTGGCCGGCCAGCTGGCTGGCCTGCATGCCCCCGGGCAGCGGCAGCTTCTCCAGCAAACTCTCCAGTCCGCCCATGCCGAGCATCTGCTGGAGCTGGTCGCGCAGGTCCTCCAGATCGAAGCCCTTGCCTTTGCGTACCTTGCGCGCCAGCTTCTCGGCCTTGTCGCGGTCGACTTTCTGCTCGACTTCCTCGACCAGGCTGAGCACGTCGCCCATGCCGAGGATGCGCGAGGCCATGCGTTCGGCATGGAAAAGCTCCAGCCCGTCCAGGTCCTCGCCGGTGCCGAGAAACAGGATCGGCCTGCCGGTGACCTGGCGCACCGAAAGTGCGGCGCCGCCGCGCGCATCGCCGTCCGCCTTGGTCAGGATCACGCCACTCAGCGGCAGGGTTTCGCCGAAGGCGGCCGCCACATTGACTGCGTCCTGGCCGGCCATGCTGTCGACCACGAACAGCGTTTCCTGCGGCCCGATCGCATCGTGCAGCTCGCGCAGTTCTTCGAGCAGTTCCTGGTCGAGCCGCGTCCGGCCCGCCGTATCCAGCACCAGTACGTCGGCCTGGCTGCGCCGCGCGGCATCGACCGCGCGCCGCGCGATGGTCAGCGGCTGTTCTTCCGGCGAAGCCTCGACGAACTCGGCGCCGACGCGACCGGCCAGCTGCTCGAGCTGCAGCATCGCTGCAGGCCGGCGGGTGTCGAGACTGGCGAGCATGACCTTGCGCTGGTCACGCTCGGCCAGGAAACGGGCCAGCTTGCCCGCGGTGGTGGTCTTGCCCGCGCCCTGCAGGCCTGCCAGCAGCAGCACTACCGGCGGCTGGTGGCGCAGTTCGAACACCGCCTGCGGATCGCCCAGGGTTTCGGTCAGCTCGGTATGCAGGATCTTGATGAAGGCCTGGCCGGGACTCAGGCTCTTCAAGACCTCGGCGCCGACCGCGCGGGCCTGCACGCGCGCCACGAAGTCTTTCACCACCGGCAGCGCAACGTCGGCTTCGAGCAGGGCCCGGCGCACGTCGCGGACGGCATCGGCGATGTTTTCTTCGGTCAGCCGCCCGCGTCCGCGGACCTTATCGGCAACCGATTTCAGGCGCTCACTGAGATTATCGAACATGCTTATCAGTTCTGCTGGCGAAGCCGCCCGGGGGCCCGATTCTAGCGGCAAAACGCCGGCCGCGCGGCCGCGAACAATTCCTTGACAGCGCGCCGGACCGGCGGGACTATGGCCGCATCTCAGGTCATATAGGAGCCCCGGTCCTTTGGACGACGACATACCGCTAGGGCTGATGTTTACCGCCCTGGCCGTGATGCTGTTTCTGTCGGCATTTTTTTCCGGCACGGAAACGGCACTGATGCGCCTAAACCGGTATCGACTGCGCCACCAGGCTCGCAGCGGGCACCGCGGCGCGCGCCTTGCCGAGCAACTGCTGGCGCGGCCGGATAGGCTGATCGGCGTAATCCTGCTCGGCAACAACCTGGTAAACATCGCTGCCGCCCAGCTGGTCACCTTTATTGCCCTGCAACTGGGCGGGCCGTGGTGGGTCGCGATGAGCACTTTTCTGCTGACCCTGGTCGTGCTGATTTTTGCCGAGGTCACGCCCAAGACCCTTGCCGCCCTGCAACCGGAACGCGTCGCGCTGCCCGCGAGTTTCGTCTATTACCCGCTGCTCAAAGCCACCTGGCCGCTGGTCTGGGCCATCAACATGATGGCGAACGGCCTGCTCCGACTGCTGGGCGTGAGGCCGGAAGATGCCAGCGGGGACGCGCTGACCATCGAAGAGCTGCGCACCGTAGTCGCGGAATCCAGCGCGCTGCTGCCCAGCCGGCGGCACGCGATGCTGCTGAGAATTCTCGAACTGCAGGACATCACCGTCGACGACGTGATGGTGCCGCACAATGAAATTGTCGGTCTCGACCTGGACAAGCCCTGGCCGGAGATCGTCGCGACCATCCGCGATACCCGGTATACGCGACTGCCAGTCTATCGCGACAGCATCGACAACGTTGTCGGACTGCTGAACCTGCGTCGGCTGGTCAAGTCATCGAGCCTCGAAAACCTCAACCTGGCCACGCTGAACGGTTTGCTGGACGAGCCCTACTTCGTGCCAGAAAGCACGCCCCTGAATCGACAGCTGCTGCAATTCCAGCGGGATCGCCAGCGCACCGGATTCGTCGTCGACGAATACGGCGACATCCAGGGCATCGTGACCATGGAAGACATACTCGAGGAGATCGTCGGCAAGTTCGACACCAGCTCCACGGCTGGCGGCTCCGCCGTGCGCGCGGCCGATAACGGCGACGGTTACTTGGTCAACGGCAGCGCGAATGTGCGCGCGCTCAACCGAACCATGAAATGGCAGCTGCCGCTCGGAGAAGCGAAAACCCTGAACGGCCTGATTCAGGAGCAGCTCGAAGCGATACCGGACGAAGGCACGCCGTTGATGCTGGGCAACTACCCGGTAGAAATCCTCGAAACCGGTGACAACGTGGTCAAGCTGGTGCGGTTGCGCGAACCGGTCGCCACCAGTCGCGCCGTGGGCGAGAACTAGCCGACGGACTCCAGCACCCGCAGTGCATCGGCCAGCGTGTCCACCGCGTGGCACTGCAGCCCGTCAATCGGCTTGCGCGGCAGGTTGGCGCGCGGCGCAATCGCCGCGGTAAAACCGAGTTTGGCGGCCTCGCGCAGTCGCTCTTCCCCGAAGGCAACCGGCCGGATCTCACCGGCCAGTCCGACCTCGCCGAACACCAGCAAGCCGGCCGGCACCGGCTGGCCATGCACGCTCGAGACCGTCGCCAGCAACGCCGGAAGGTCGGCCGATGTCTCACCGATCTTGACGCCGCCGACCACGTTGATGAATACGTCGGCATCGTGGGTGGCGACGCCCCCGTGCCGATGCAGCACCGCCAGCAGCAAGGCCAGCCGGTTCTGCTCCAGACCGACCGCGACCCGACGCGGCGTGCCGCCGCCAGAGCGGTCGGTCAGCGCCTGGACCTCGACCAGGATCGGCCGACTGCCCTGGTGGACCGCGGTGATGACACTGCCGGATACCGGCGTGTCGTAGCCGGACAGAAAAATGGCCGACGGATTGCGCACCTCGCGCATGCCCTGCTCGCTCATCACGAACACGCCGAGCTCATTGGCCGCGCCGAAGCGATTCTTGACCGCGCGCAGCACGCGGTAGCGACTGCCGGCCTCGCTCTCGAAGTACAGCACCGCGTCGACCATGTGCTCGAGCACGCGCGGCCCGGCGATACTGCCGGTCTTGGTGACGTGGCCGACCAGCTGAACTGCAACGCCGGTGCGTTTGGCCATGCGCACCAGTTGCGCCGTGCATTCGCGCAACTGGTTGACCGAACCGGGCGCCGACGGCAGCTGATCGGTATAGATCGTCTGGATCGAATCGACGATCAGGCAGGCCGGACGATCGCGCTCCGCCACACCGACGATGTCCTCGACCCGCGTCTCGGCCAGCACGGTAATGCCACCGGGATCGATGCCGAGCCGGCGTGCGCGCAGCGCGATCTGCTGCAGTGACTCCTCGCCGCTGACATACAGCTGTTCACCGGAGCCCTGCGCCGCGCAGGCCTGCAGCAGCAGGGTGGACTTGCCGATGCCCGGGTCGCCGCCGACCAGCACCACCACGCCCGGCACCAGGCCGCCGCCGAGGACGCGGTCGAGTTCGGCGATACCGGTCGAGCGACGCTCCAGCGACTCCCCGCCTAGGTCGGTCAGGCGCTGCCCGCGCAGCTCGCCGGCATAGCCCACCGTCGCGCCGCGCTCGGAGCGCACCTGCGCGAGCGTATTCCAGGCGCCGCAGTCGGGGCACTGGCCCTGCCATTTCGGCGCGCTGGCGCCGCACTCGCCGCAGCGAAAACTGCTCTTTTGCTTGCTCATTGCCGAAAACGTGATCCTGCTCTCACTCACCCCGCCCCGCGAACCACCAATTCCCCGGATTCCGGGGAAAAACGAAACCCAGTTCTCACCGCTGGAGGCGGCGTCCATTTAACATTGCGCCATGTCTACCCCAGAAGCGGAAAAGCGCCCACGCGCAGGGCTGATAGGCCCACTCGTGCTGTTGTTCCTGCTGGTGGCCCTGGGTTGGGCCGCCGGCGATCGCATGCAGCGCCTCGAGTTCTCGATCTTCGACCAGGTCCAGCAGCGCGTAGCGGCCCAGCCGAGTCAGCAGATTCTACTGGTAGATACCGGCCGTGCGGCCGATGCCCTGTGGTCGGATGATCGATTGCCGGCCGCGATCGATGCGCTGGCAGACGCCGGCGCCGTTACCATCGTGCCCAGCCAGCCGCCGCCGGCCAGCAGCGCAACGCCCGACCTCAAGCAGCTCACCGCGCTGCTGGAGCTGGAGAAACAGGCGCAGCGTGGCGACGAGCCGGGCGGGCCAACCGATCTCGATGCCTTGAGCCGCCAGCTCGCCGGATTCCGCCGGCAGTTCGAAACCCGGGCCGCGATTCACGACGCACTTGCCGAATCCGGTGTTGCAGTCGTGCCGCTGGCACCGACAAATCCGCGGAATCTCGGGGGCGAAGACGTACAGCCCTGTGCGTCTTTGGCGTTGTCCAACCAGACAAGTGACGACCCGCTCCTGAGCAGCGTCTATCCCGCGCGGGAAATGCTGGCCCTGCCCGCCGGTCTCTGTGAATCCTCGATCGCCACCGGTTACGCCGGTTTTCGCCCCAACCTCGACGGGGTGGTCCGCGAGACCGCGCTGATCGTGCGCGCGGGAGAACAGGTGGTTCCGACCCTGGCGCTGGCCGCGGTGGCCGCCGCACTACCCGATAAGAAGCTTCAGGTCACCAGTCTGAGCCAACTGGAACTGGGCGAGCACGAAGTCGCCACCGGCGGCGGCTTCGCGATTCTCAATCGGTACTACCAGGGTAATCCGGTTTTCGACACGATTACCGTCGATGAGTTGCTGGCCGGGGACTTCGATCCCGAACTCGTGACCAACCGCCTGGTGCTGATCGGGCCGCTCGCAGCCGACCCGAGCTATCGGACGTCACTTGGC
The DNA here is from genome assembly GCA_965601985.1 of uncultured Chromatiales bacterium. Lineage (GTDB taxonomy): Bacteria > Pseudomonadota > Gammaproteobacteria > Steroidobacterales > J054. Next base: position 7,654 of record CBFCXA010000035.1, read on the forward strand.
TCCAATTACCCGAGCATGCTGCTCATCGCGACCAGCATGTCCAACCTGCTGCAGGGCGACTACGCGGTGCGACCGGGCTGGCTGCAGTGGTCCGAATGGGCCCTGCTGATCCTGCTGGCGGTGCTGTTCGTCGCGATCGTGCCTGCGCTGACCTTGAATGCGGCAGCACTGGCGGCGATATTTCTCGGCACCATCTTCATCGTCACCGAGGTCTATCTGCTGCTGGCTTACGGCGTCTGGGCCCAGCTGGGCATGGCCGCGGTGTTTTCGGCGCTGGGCGTCGCAGCGATACACTGCCTGCGCTACCTGCGCGGCGTCGGCCGGCCGATCGTGCTGGTCAGCCCGCAGCCGGCAGTCGGCGAACTGAGCGACGAGGACGAACTCGACCTGGCCTTCTCGGTATTGCGCCAGCAGGATCCGAACGACGACACCAAGGAGCAGCTTTACCGGATCGCGGTCAAACACGGCAAGCGCCGGGAGTTTGCCAAGGCCGAACGCGTGCTGCGCTATCTCGCGTCGCTCGATCCGGACTACCGCGGCGTACAGGAGAAGCTGGAAAAGCTGTCCGGCTCCCACAATGACCGGCACGCCGCGGATAAGGACGACGGAGACAGCCAGGCCAGCAACGAGCCGGCAAAGGTCGACACGCCAAAGCGCCGGCTGGGTGAAATCCGCACCCTGGGACGCTACGAGGTAGACAAAGTTATCGGCCGCGGCGCGATGGCGACCGTGTACTTAGGCCGCGACCCGAAAATCAATCGCAAGGTCGCGATCAAGACCATCGCGCTGGCGGATGAGTTCAGCGAAGAAGACCTGGAGGCGGCGAAGGAGCAGTTCATGCGCGAGGCCGAATCGGCCGGGCGCCTGAACCACGCGAACATCATCGCCATCTACGACGTCGGTGAAGACAGTAATGTCGCCTACCTCGCGATGGAGTACTTCGAAGGCAAGTCCCTGCATCACTTCGCGCAGCAGGGCAACCTGCTGCCACCGCAGTGGGTGCTGGAGCTCGGCGCCCGGGCGGCCGAAGCGCTGCACTACGCGCACTCGCAGAACGTCGTGCATCGGGACATCAAGCCAGCCAACATCATGTACAACGCCAACAACGACGAGCTTAAACTGACTGACTTCGGTATCGCCCGGCTCACCGACACCAGCCGGACCAAGACCGGTATCATCCTCGGCACTCCGTCTTATATGTCCCCCGAACAGCTTGCCGGCAACCCGGTTACCGGGCAGTCAGACCTGTACTCGCTGGGCATTACGCTCTACCACCTGCTGACCGGCGCACCGCCGTTCCGGGCCGACTCGATTCCGAAGCTGATGGACAAGATCGTCAACGAGCGACACGTGATGCTGTCGACGCAGCGGGACGACATACCACTCTGCGTGGACGACTTTTTTGACTCGGCGCTGGCCAAGGATCCCGAGGATCGTTTCGCTAACGGTCGAGCGATGGCGTTGGCCTTGCGGGATTGTTGTAGTAGCTTTGCCGACTGACTCCCCGGCGAGCGGGTCGATGAATCTCCAGAATAAATTCGCCTGCGTGCAGATGACGGACGTGGGCAAGGTGCGCGATCACAACGAGGATGCCATCGGCGCGAACCTGGAGATGGGCCTGCTGGTCCTGGCGGATGGCATGGGCGGCTACAACGCGGGTGAGGTGGCCAGCGGCATTGCCGTCAAGACGATTCTCCAACTTGTCACGGAAGCCTGTAATCGCGAGGAACGCAACGCGGTCGAGCCCGAGACCGGTATGATGCGCCAGAGCATCGTGCTCCGGGACGCCATCACGCGGGCCAATAAGATTATCCACCAGACCGCGAACAGCCAGCCGCAGTGCGAGGGCATGGGCACCACACTGGTCGCCTGCCTGTTTTACGACAACAGAGTGTCGATTGCGCACGTCGGTGACTCGCGCGTCTACCGGGCGCGGAACGGCCACCTGGAGCAGATCACGCTGGACCACTCGCTTCTCCAGGAGCTGGTCGACCGCGGTTTCTACTCCGCGGAAGAAGCGGCCAGCTCGACCAATCGCAATTACGTGACCCGCGCGCTCGGCGTGGAGCCGGCCGTGCAGGTCGACGTGCAGGAACTCGAAGCCGAGCCCGAGGACCTGTTTCTGCTCTGTTCCGACGGCCTTTCAGACATGGTTGACGACGGTGATATTCATTTAACTATCAGCACCTTTCGTGCTAACCTTGAAACTGCGGGTAAGCAGCTGATCAAGCTCAGTAATGACCACGGTGGCAAAGACAATATCTCGATCATCCTGGCCAATGTGCTGGAGCCTTTCCCGGCGCCGCACGGCTTTTTGGGCAAACTTGCGAAGCTTTTCAGTTAGGCGGATCCCCTGATGGCAAGACTGATCCTGTCCCTGGACGAGCAGCAGCTCGCTGAATACAACATGTCGAAGGAGCGCTACACGATCGGGCGATTGTCCGATAACGATGTGCGCATCGACAATCCGACGGTCAGCGGGCATCACTCGCTGATCATCAACATCCTCAATGATTCCTTTCTCGAGGACCTGAACAGCACCAACGGCACTTACGTCAACGGCAAGCTGATCAAGAAGCACGCCCTGCAGCACGGTGATGTCATCACTATCGGCAGGCACCAGCTGCGCTACGTCGACAGCAACCAGGACGACGACGAGCAGGACGAATTCGCCCGCACCATGGTAATCGACAACTCCGACGTGGTGCGTTCGCAGCCGGGTGGCGGCAACGGCGCCGCGGCCGCCAACGAGCCGGCGCTCGTACGGAACCAGGAACTGATCGACACGGTGGCCGGCGCCAAGCCGCTGCCGATCGCCAAGATCCAGGTACTCAACGGCAGCTTCGCCGGCCGCGAACTGGACCTCAGTAAGGCAGTTACCACGCTCGGACGCCCGGGCCTGCAGGTGGTGGCAATCACCCGCCGCTCGGACGGCTATCACCTCGTGCAGGTCGAGAATGCCCAAGGTCGCGATCCGGCCAAGCTCAACGGCGAACCGCTGGGCGCGCAGGCGCGCGCACTCAACGACAATGACGTCGTCGAGATCATCGGCGTGAAGATGGGCTTTTTCTGCGACTAGCGCAGGCGCGCCCCCGGACGCCTAGAGTCCGGGCGACGCGAAGGAATCCATTTCCGGGACGTAGTTCTCGAACTTCGTGAACCGGCCCAGGAAGGTCAGCGGAAACTCGCCGGTCGGTCCGTTCCGCTGCTTGGCAATGGTGATATCCGCAATGCCCTTGCGCGGCGTGTCCGGATCGTATTGCTCCTCGCGGTAAATGAATACGATCAGGTCCGCGTCCTGCTCGATTGCACCCGATTCCCTCAGGTCCGACATTACCGGTTTCTTGTCGGTGCGCTGCTCGACACTGCGGTTGAGCTGCGACAGCGCGATGATCGGCAGCTTGAGTTCCCGCGCCAGGGCCTTGAGCGAACGCGAGATCTCCGATATCTCGGTCGCGCGATTCTCTTTCGTGCCTGAGACCTGCATCAGCTGTAAGTAGTCGACCACGATCAGCGACAGGCCGTGCTCGCGTTGCAGGCGACGCGCACGGGCACGCACTTCGGTAGGCGTGAGTGCCGGCGTGTCGTCGATGTAGACCGGTGCATCGGCCATCTGCTGAATCGCGCCATTGATCCGCGGCCAGTCTTCGTCGCCGAAACGGCCATTGCGCAGGTGTGACTGGTCGACCCGTCCAAGCGACGAAATCATGCGGAAGGCAAGCTGCTCGGTCGACATTTCCATGCTGAATACCGCGACCGGCTCACCTTTGCCGAGGGCCGCGTTCTCGGCGATGTTGATCGCCAGCGTGGTCTTGCCCATCGACGGCCTTCCGGCAACGATGATCAGGTCGCCAGGCTGCAGACCTGCGGTGTATTCATCGAAACGCGTGAAACCGGTCTCCAGTCCGGTGATGCCGCCGCCAGCCTGATGCAGGGTATCCAGCCGATCTACGGTATCGTCGAGTACCTCGCGCAGCGCGACGAATCCCGAACCGCGACGCTTGCCGCGCTCGGCAATCGAAAACACCTCGCGCTCGGCGGCATCCACCAGTTCGCTGATCGGCCGCCCTTCCGGATGGTAGGCACTGCGTGCGATGTCGTTGCCGGTACGGATCAGCTCGCGCAGCAGCGCGCGCTCGCGAATGATGACCGCATAGTCCGCCGCATTGGCGGCCCCGGGCGTGTCGCGTACCAGGCCTGCCAGGTAAGCGAGCCCCCCGGCGTCATCCAGGCGGCCAAGGCTGGTCAGGTGCTCGGACAGGGTGACCGGATCGCAGGGATCGTTGCGCTGCGACAGATCGCGAATCGCGCCGAATATCAGCCGATGATCGGGGCGGAAGAAGTCTTCTTCGACCACGCGATCGGCTACCCTGTCCCAGCTGCTGCCATCCAGCATGAGACCGCCGAGCAGGGCCTGCTCCGCCTGGACGGAGCTTGGCGGCAGGTTCAGGCGATCCGTATCGCTGTCTTCATGACCCGGAAACGCGCTGACCATTGACTACTCGGCGACCGGAGTTTCCGGTGCATCGTCGCCGGCGTCGCCCTCGGTCTCCTCGGCAATCACCGCATCGACCGGCAATTCACCCTCGCCGTCGTCGACCACGGCAATCGTGATGGTGGTGTTGACGTCGGTGTGCAGATGAAACTCCACTTGGTGCTCGCCGAGCACCCGCAGCGGACCTTCCGGAAGGCGCACTTCGCTGCGCTGGATTTCCACGCCGGCGCTGGTGCAGGCCTCGGCAATATCGACCGTGCCGATCGAACCGAATAGCTTGCCCTCGTTACCAGCGCGCGCGGGAATGCGAACCTTGAGACCCTGCAACTGGTCCGCACGCTGCTGCGCGGCGCCCAGCT
>CBFCXA010000036.1:0-12441 GCA_965601985.1 uncultured Chromatiales bacterium
GGAAGGCCAGCCCGGCGTGGATTGCCGGCAGCCTGGTATTCACCGTTCTCCACTATGTCCTGCGGGCCTGGCGCTGGCGGCTCCTCCTGTCTCCCATCCGGCAGGCGGTGCCGTTCCGGTCCCTGCTGGAGACGGTTCTGGCCGGCTACGCCGTGACGTTCATCATCCCCGGGCGCCTGGGAGAGGTGGTCCGCCCGGCTCTTCTGGCCCGGCGCGAGAAGCTGCCGCTGGCCAGCACCTTGACCACGGTGGGCCTGGACCGCTTCCTGGACGGCGGGGCCCTCGTCGTGCTCCTCATCGTCTTCCTGCAGGTGGCGCCCGTCTCCGGTCCCGGCTCGTTGCCGGCGGAATACGCGCACGAGCCGGGACTGGGTCTGTACAGCGGCCGGGACGGTCTGGATTGCGCCCGGCGTATACTGCAAGATGCCGCGTCCTGCATGGCGGGCGACGGTCTTCTGGCACTGGAAGTCGGCGCCGGCTGGGCCGACTTCGAACGCGCAGTCCCGACCCTGCCGATTATCTGGCCGGAGTTCGAGCGGGGCGGCGAGGGTATCGCGTTGCTGCGGGCAGAGGATCTGCGCAAATCATAGAATAATTTTTAGGAATAGCTTTTAAGCTATTGTTTTTATGTCTGGAAACAGTATCGGCAAATTGTTCACTGTGACGACCTTTGGCGAAAGCCACGGGCCGGCGCTGGGCTGCATTGTCGATGGATGCCCCCCGGGCCTGGAACTGTCCGAGGCAGATATTCAGCCGGACCTGGACCGCCGTCGGCCGGGCACGTCCCGCCATACGACCCAGCGCAAGGAACCGGACGAGGTGCGGATTTTGTCGGGCACCTTCGAAGGGCGGACGACCGGCACGCCGATCGGCATGCTGGTCGAAAATGTCGACCAGCGTTCGCGCGATTACAGCAAGATCAAGGACCTGTTCCGGCCCGGCCACGCCGATTACACCTACCAGCAGAAGTACGGCGGCCGCGACTACCGGGGCGGCGGGCGGGCCTCAGCCCGCGAGACCGTCATGCGGGTGGCCGCCGGCGCGATTGCCCGCAAGTACCTGCGCGAGGCGGCCGCCATCGAGATCACTGGTTGGCTGCGCCAGCTGGGCCCGATCCTGCTCGATTGCCCTCAGCCCGGGGTGGTCGACGACAATCCCTTCTTCTGTGCCGATCCCGAGCGGATTCCGGAGCTTGAGGCTTACATGGATGCGCTGCGCAAGGAGGGCGACTCGGTTGGTGCTCGCATCAATCTGACCGCATCCGGCATGCCGGTCGGTCTCGGGGAGCCGGTATTCGACCGGCTGGAAGCCGACGTCGGGCACGCGATGCTGAGCATCGGCGCGGTCAAGGCGGTCGAGTTCGGCGCCGGTTTCGCCAGCGTCGCCCAGAAAGGTACCGTGCACCGCGACGAAATCACCCCAGCGGGTTTCCGGTCGAATTCGGCGGGCGGCACACTGGGCGGCATTTCGTCCGGGCAGGACCTGTTGGTCAGTATCGGGCTGAAGCCGACATCGAGTATTCGCATTCCTGCGGCCACCATCGATCGCGAGGGCAATGAAGCCGAGATCTCCACGACCGGCCGCCACGACCCCTGCGTCGGCCTGCGGGCCACGCCGATCGCTGAAGCCATGCTGGCTATCGTGCTGATGGATCACCTGCTGCGTCAGCGCGCCCAGAACACGGGCGTGGCATCGGAAACGCCGGTGGTGCCATCCGAGGTCACGGCAGGCACTGATTCCGCCTAAAATCTAGAAGAATTCTAAGATTATTCTATAACTTATTGAATAATAATCATTCATGATGAAGGATTCTTACTCTGTCGCTGTCGTTGGAGCGACCGGCCTGGTCGGCGAGCACATCCTCGAGATCCTGGCCGAGCGGAAGTTCCCGGTGCGCGAAGTGCACGCGCTGGCCAGCGAGCGATCGGCCGGCGATGCGGTCAGGTTCGGGCGTCGCGAGTTGACCGTTCGGGATCTCGCAGAGTTCGACTTCAGCGGCGTCGACATCGCACTGTTTTCCGCCGGCGGCAGCGTTTCAGCCGAGCATGCGCCGCGCGCCGGTGCCGCCGGGTGCATCGTGATCGACAACACCTCGCACTTCCGCAACGAGCCTGACATACCGCTGGTGGTGCCGGAGGTCAACGCGAGCGCGATTGCCGGCTATCCGCCGCGGAACATTATTGCCAATCCGAATTGCTCTACTATTCAAATGGTTGTGGCGCTGAAGCCGATCTATGACGCGGTCGGCATCGAGCGGATCAACGTGGCGACCTACCAGTCGGTATCCGGCGCCGGCCGCTCGGCGGTCGAGACGCTGGCCGATCAGACCGCACGGCTTCTTAATGCCCGCCCGCTGGAGCTTAGCGGCGCAGCGAAGCAGATCGCCTTCAACGTGGTGCCGCAGATCGACAGCTTTCAGGACAACGGCTACACCCGTGAAGAAATGAAGATGGTCTGGGAGACGCAGAAGATCTTTGACGATGAGTCAATCCGGGTAAATCCGACCACCGTCCGGGTGCCGGTGTTTTTCGGCCACTCGGAAGCCGTGCACCTGGAGACCCGCCAGTCCATCGACGCGGAGCGCGTGCGCGAGCTGCTGGATGCAGCGCCGGGCGTGGAGGTCGTCGACGAACGCCGGACCGGCGGTTATCCGACCGCCGTCACAGAAGGAGCCGGGCATGACGCGGTATTTGTAGGCCGTATTCGCGAGGACATTTCTCACCCACGCGGGATTAGCCTGTGGGTCGTGTCGGACAACATTCGCAAGGGTGCAGCATTAAACTCCGTGCAGATCGCGGAGATTTTGGTGAGCGAACACATATAGGCTATATTTGACATATATTTCCGGCGGTTTGCGGACTTTTCTTTGTGCGCATTCGTAGGCCCGGCCGTCGGAACCGGGGACCGTGATTCGGGGATTCAATATGCCGCGAGTAGTTTTGTGCGTCTGGTCTTTGCTGGCCGGACTCTTGCCTGCGTCGGTCCTGGCCCTCGGCCTCGGCGAGATCGACCCGAAGTCGGCCCTCAATGAGCCGTTCGTGGCCGATATCCCGGTGGTGCTCAGCGCCGGCGACGACATCAGTCAGCTCCAGGTTTCGCTGGCGTCCCGGGAAACCTTCGAGCGCTACGGTCTCAGCCGCCCGGCCTTTCTGAGCGATTTCGAATTTCGCATCATCGCCGACCCGGTACGCCCGGTCGTGCGCGTGGAGTCGCCACAGCCGGTCATCGAACCGTTCGTGACCCTGTTGCTGGAAGTCGACTGGCCGCAAGGTCGCCTGCTGCGCGAGTTCACCGTGTTGCTGGATCCGCCCGTCTTTACGTCGACCGCACCGGCGGCCAGCCCCAGGGCACCGGCCGCGGCCCCGACTGAGCAACAGCGACCGGTCGCGCGACAAGAGCCGCAGCCGGCGCCAGCGCCGACGCCGCGCGCCGCGCCGATGACTGGCGGCAGCTATGCGGTGCAGCGCAACGAAACCCTGTGGGGTGTTGCGCAACGCATGCGACCCGATGATTCGGTCGACATGAACCAGATGATGCTGGCGATCTTCCGGGCCAATCCCGAGGCCTTCGCGGGCAATATCAACCAGCTCAAGGCCGGCGCCATCCTGCGCGCGCCCGCCGCTGGTGAAGTCTCGCAGCTGAGTCGCACAGAGGCCTTCGCAGAAGTTCGCCGGCAGAACGAGGCCTGGCGCGGCAGCAGCCGCGCACCGGCCGAAACCCCGCGGCTGCGCCTCGTGCCGCCGCCCGCGGGTGCCGATGAGGCCATGGCCGATACGGGCGCGGATGTCACGCGCCCGCCTGCTTCGGGCGCCGAAGACTCTGCGCGGGTGATGCAGCTGGAGGCCGAACTGGCCAATCGCAATCGCCTGCTGGACCTGAAGGACCAGGAGCTGGCGGCCCTGCAGAGTCAGCTCACTGAGCTGCGCCAGGCCGATGCCGGCGTGCAGGACGAGGCGCCAATCGATGAGACACCGCTGGCGCTCGAGCCACCGGACACGGCGGCGCCCGACGCGCCGGAAGCGGTAGCCGACGCACCGGACGCTGCGCCGGAGACCACCGCGCCGGAAGCGGCGCCCGAAACGCGCGTCACTCCGCCGACGCTGCCTCCGGCAGTAACGACCACGACCACGGCTGAATCGGAGTCCTTCTTCAGCCAGCTGCTCGGCAATGTGCTGTTCTGGGCCGGCCTGGCCGTCGCGCTGCTCGCCGGTTTGTTCTTCGCTCGGCGCCGGCGCAGCGGTGACGATGCGACCGGACGCTGGGAGCAGCTCCCCGACGTCGAGGAGATCGATGAAGATGCGCGCAAGGCCACCGATCGGCTGCGGACATCGGTTACCGAGGCGGAAGAGACCTTCGTGGTCGAGGAAGGCAACGCGAGCGGCACTGACGTGCTGGAAGATCTCGGTCCCGGTACCGCCGAGATCGATCGCAGCGGCGACCAGGAATTGCCGCTGGAACGCACGCTCAGCAGCGATGACAGTCTCAACCTCGATCAGTCCGATCCGATTTCGGAAGCCGAGTTCCACATGGCCTACGGCCTGTACGATCAGGCCGCCGATCTGCTGATTGCCGCCCAGGAAGCCGAACCGGAGCGTCGTGAACTGCGGCGCAAGCTGCTCGACGTGTACTTCGTGTGGGAAAACAAGAGCGGCTTTCTGAAAGAAGCGCAGGCATTCCACGAGAAGTTCGGCGCCGGGGATGCAGACTGGAACAAGATCCTGATCATGGGCAAGCAGCTGTGCCCGGATGAGGCGCTGTTTGCCGGGCAGGCGGCTGCGGCTGGCGGCGACGAAGCGATGGACCTGGAACTGTTCGAGGGTGGCGGCGATGGCGACGACGTCGACCTGCCGCTGGGCTCGGATGAGGGCGTTGTGGATCTGGACCTGTCGGCCATTCGTGACGAGGTCTCGGACGATGACATGCTCGACCTGGACCTGGCCGGTGCGGAAGACGACGACGATCTCTCGCCAGCCCTGCGCGATGTAGATTCGGACTCGCCGACCCAGGAGACGCCGACTATCGAGCAGGAAGGTCTCGTGTCACCGACGGCGGAGATGCCGACCGTCGAGACGGAAGGTCTCGTGTCACCGACGGCGGAGATGCCGACCGTCGAGCAGCCGATGCCAGAAACGACCATGGAGTCGCCCACGCTCGAGACGCAGATGGGCGAAAAAACCACGGAAACGCCGACCATCGAATCACCGATGGTCGATGCGGACCGATCGTCGATGACCAGTGAGACGGCGTCGCTGGATCTCGACGAACTCGGCCTGGACTTGTCCGAATTCGATGATGGTGAGGCGCTGTCGGATGAGGGCGACGCTGAGGCGGCGGTGGGCGACGATGACGCCGCGCTGATGGCGAGCGACGCATCCGGGTTGGGCGAGGACCTCGATGACCTGATGAATATCGAGTCGACAGGCGAGATGCAGGCGGTCGACCCTGACAAGGCAGGCGCGACGCTGGACGAGGCGCTGGAGAACAGCCTGCTCGAGAGCGAGACCGGCGATACGCAGGAGCAGCCGAAGGCGTCGGTCGACGACACAGCGGAACAGCCGGTAGCTGCCGACGCAGTGGACCTGGATGTCGGCAAGGAAGAGGCCGACGAATCGGCGCCGATCGGAACGCTGGACATGCCCGAGCGTCGTCCCGAGGGCCCGACCATGACCGAGGTCGGTACCAAGCTCGACCTGGCGCGCGCTTACATCGACATGGGTGACCCGGACGGGGCGCGCAGCATTCTCGGCGAAGTCGTCGAGGAAGGTGACGACGGCCAGCGCCAGGAAGCCCAGAAGCTCATCGACGAGCTGGCGGACTGAGCGCCGCCTGCGCCCGCGAGCAAGGATCCGACTGACAATTGAGTGCGCCCGCCGATGGCAACCGGCGGCTGGCCGTCGGTATTGAATACGATGGCAGCAGCTATTTCGGCTGGCAGACGCAGCCGCACGCCCCCAACGTGCAGGACACACTCGATGCCGCGCTGTCCGCGGTTGCCGATCAGCCGGTCGGCACGGTAGCCGCCGGCCGCACCGATACCGGCGTGCACGCGACCGGCCAGGTCATTCACTTCGACACCCTTGCCGAACGTTCGGAACGCTCCTGGCTGCTGGGCGCAAACAGCAATCTTCCCGATGATGTCAATGCGCTGTGGGTGCGTCATGTGCCGGGCAGTTTTCACGCGCGGTATTCCGCCACCGGCCGTGTATACCGCTACCTGATTCTGAATCGCCCGGTGCGCTCGGCGCTGCTGCGCAGGCGCGCCTGGTGGGTGCGAGATGCACTCGATGTCCGGCCGATGCGTGAGGCAGCCGAGTTGCTGCTTGGCGAACATGATTTCTCCGCCTACCGGGCCGCTGCCTGCCAGTCGAAGACACCCGTGCGCGACCTGCGCCGCCTGGACATCGAACGCAGTGGCGAGCAGATCTGGCTGACTTGCGAAGCCAACGCGTTCCTGCATCACATGGTGCGGAATCTCGTCGGAACCCTGGTCCGGATCGGTCGTGGCGAGGAGCGGCCGCAGTGGGCAGCCGAACTGCTCGAGGGCCGCGATCGCCGTCTGTCGGGCATGACCGCGCCCGCTGTCGGACTGACCCTGACCGCGGTGCATTATCCGGCGGGGTTCGGCCTGCCGACCGCGGCAGGCTGAGGGCGGCTCTAAACGGCGGCTGTATTGGTATGATGCCGAGCGAATGAACTGGTTCTCGAAAATCATGCCTTCGCGGATCAACACCGAGCGGCGCAGGCGCTCGGTGCCGGAAGGTCTGTGGATCAAGTGCCCGCAATGCGGCGCGCAGCTGTATCGCGCCGAGGTCGAGCGCAGTCAGTCGGTGTGCCCGAAATGCAGCCACCACATGCGTATCCCGGCCCGCGACCGGCTCGAGCAGTTTCTCGACGAGGGCAGTTTCCGCGAGATTGCCGCGAATCTCGCGCCGCAGGATCCGCTCAAGTTCAAGGACAGCAAGCGTTACCGTGAGCGTATCAACCAGGCCACCAAGGCGACCGGCGAGAAGGATGCGCTGGTGGCGATGACCGGCCTGTTGCATGAGATACCGGTGGTTGCCTGTGCGTTCGAATTCAGCTTCATGGGCGGTTCCATGGGCTCGGTCGTCGGCGAGAAGTTCGTGCGCGCGGCGCGCTTCAGCCTCGAGAACCAGATGCCGCTGATCTGCTTTTCGTCCAGCGGCGGTGCGCGCATGCAGGAGGCGCTGTTCTCTCTGATGCAGATGAGCAAGACCAGCGCCGCGCTGGCGGAGCTCGCCGAGGCTGGCATTCCGTACATCTCGGTGCTCACCGATCCGACCACGGGTGGCGTGTCCGCGAGCCTGGCCATGCTCGGGGACGTCAATATTGCCGAGCCGAATGCGCTGATCGGTTTTGCCGGGCCGCGCGTGATCGAGCAGACGGTCCGCGAAACCCTGCCCGAGGGTTTCCAGCGCAGCGAGTTCCTGCTCGAGCACGGTGCGCTGGACATGATCGTCGATCGTCGTGCGCTGCGGGACCAGATCGCCAAGCTGCTGGCCAAGCTCACCCGGCGACCTGCGCCGGCCGTCTGACGATACGCAGATTCGGGCCGGCCACGCCCAGCGCTGCATGAAGCGCCGCACTCTGGCCGATTGGCTCGCCTGGCAGGAAAGCCTGAACCCGGCCGAAATAGAACTTGGCCTGGAGCGCGTGCAGGCGGTGCTGGCCAGGCTTGAGCCGAAGCCTGCGCCGGCGGTGCTGACCGTCGGCGGGACCAACGGCAAGGGCTCGACCGTCGGGTTTCTCGACCGCGTACTGCGGGCCGGGGGGCTGCGCACCGGCGTATACACCTCGCCCCACCTGCGCCGGTACAACGAGCGGATTCGCATTGACGGAATCCCGGTAACCGATGCCGAGCTCACCAGGGCATTCCGACGCGTCGATGCCGCGCGCGGCGATACGCCGCTGACTTACTTCGAGTTTGGCACCCTGGCCGCGTGGCAGTGTTTCAGCGACGCGCAACTCGATGCCTGGGTCCTGGAAGTGGGTCTCGGCGGGCGGCTGGATGCGGTCAATGCGATCGATCCGCAGGTCAGCCTGGTGACCACGGTGGACTTCGACCACCAGGACTACCTTGGCGACACGCTCGAGGAGATTGCCGCCGAAAAGGCCGGCATTTTTCGATCAGGCCGGCCGGCGTTGTACGGAGATGCACCGGTGCCGTCGGCGATCACCGACCGCGCCGTGCAGATTGATGCGCCGCTGAGCTGCTGGGGACGCGATTTCAGCGCACGGCGCTGGGCCGGCGCCTGGGAATGGCGCGGGCGGGCCGCAAACCTGGCCGATCTGCCGATGCCCGAGCCCGGGGACGATGCGCAGTTGCGCAACGCGAGCCTCGCGCTGGCCGCGCTGGAGCAGCTGGATCCGGCGCTGCTCGACTATGAGTCGGTAGTCACTGGGCTGACGGCGCCGCCGCCCGCCGGGCGCTTCCAGCGTATCGGCTCTCGTCCGGAGTGGTTGCTTGACGTCGCACACAATCCACAGGCAGCGCGGGTACTGGCCGACCGCTGTCGATCACTGCCGGCTGTGTCCGAAACCATCATCGTCCTGGGCCTGCTGGCCGACAAGTCGGTGGACGGCGTGGTTGCAGCGCTCGCCGCGCTCGAGCCCGCCGGCTGGATCTGCTGTACGCCCGATCATCTGCGTGGCCGGGAATCCGCCCGGCTTGCTGCGCGACTGCGTGAGCTGGGCCATGACGCTCAGGACGCTGGCCTGGTAAGTGACGCGCTGACCCGTGCCGCGGTGATCAGCGGTCCCGCTGCGCGCATAATCGTCTGCGGTTCGTTCTCCGTCGTCGGGCCGGCGCTCGACTGGCTTGCTGTGCCCTGACCGGAGTGCGGGCGAAACGTATCCATGCAGTATAATTGCCGCCGGGTTATGGGTTGTTGGCGCTGTGCGAGGCGAGGGCGGCGCAGCGGCCATCCGCAAGGGGTTTTGTGCCGTGGATCGGCAGTTGATGGAACGCATGATTGGCGCGGCCGTGCTCGTCGTGGTGCTGATTCTCATCGTGCCTGCGATACTGACCGGGCCGGAGCAGCTACCAGTGCCGGATATCGCTCCGCCGGGGGCCGGCGATAACCTTCGCCGGCTGACCATACGTCCCGACGACGAGACGCCGGCACCGCCGGTCAGCCTCGCCGCGGCTGCGCCTGAGGAGCCGGCAGCAACGCCAGAACCTGCGCCCGAAGAAGCCAGTGCGCCGACACCCGCAGCGCCGCCGCAGCCGAAACCGGCCGTGAAAGTCGCTGCTGCGACGCGGCCGGCACCGGCGCCGAAGCCGGCGGCCAAAAAGCCGCCGCCCAGCAAGCCAACACCGCCGAAGCGTGAAGCGGGTTGGGTTGTCCAGCTGGGCAGTTTCGCCAGTAAGCCGAATGCCGAGGGCCTGGCCAGCAAGGTCAAGGCGGCCGGCTATCCCAGTTACCTGGTGCCCCTGGACCGCGATGGCAAGACGCTCTATCGCGTCCGTGTCGGCCCCCCTGACGATCAACGCAGCAAGGCTGAACAGCTCGCCGGCCGACTCGCGCGCGCCGGCTACCGCGGCCAGGTCACCCGGCAGGAAGCCGGGGGCTGACGGCGGCGCGATGGTCTGGATCGATTTTGCGCTGGTCGGCCTGGTGGCGATTTCCGCCCTGGTCGGCATTTTCCGCGGTTTCGTCAAAGAGGCGCTGTCGCTGGTGGTGTGGGTGCTGGCCATCTGGTTCGCCTGGAACTTCGCGCCCCTGATGGCCGACAAGCTCTCGCCCTGGATAGACGACGCGATACTGAGGGTATGGGCGGCCCGGGTTGTGACGCTGTTCGGCGTATTGCTGATTGGTGCGCTGGCGACCGCGCTGATCGGTTTGCTGGTGGGCCACAGTGGTCTGACCGGCACCGATCGTTTACTGGGCATGGTGTTTGGCGTCGGTCGCGGGGTACTGCTGGCCGCAATCGTCGTGGTGGCGCTGCAGTTCGCCGGCTTCGACCAGTCGTCTTGGTGGGGTGAATCGAAGCTGATACCGTATGCCGCCCCGATCGCGGAGAAGCTGCGCGATGCGGCTGCCGAAGGTATCGATAATCTTGCGGCCTAGGCCTCTCGGCCCCATGTATGCTTTCCCTTAAGCCAGGCTCTGGCGGGAGTAGACAGCGTGTGCGGAATCGTCGGAATCGTCAGTCACCAGCCGGTTAACCAGGCACTCTACGATGCGCTGACTGTATTGCAGCATCGCGGCCAGGATGCCGCCGGTATCGCGACAGACGATCAGGGCCTGCTTTGTACCCGCAAGAGCAACGGTCTGGTCCGCGACGTTTTCCAGCAGCGCCACATGGTGCAGTTGCGCGGTAAGGCCGGCATCGGCCATGTGCGATACCCGACGGCGGGCTGGTCCAGTTCATCGGAGGCCCAGCCGTTCTACGTCAATTCACCGTACGGAATTTGTCTGGCGCATAACGGCAACCTGACCAATGTCGACGAACTCAAGCAACGCCTGGTCAACGAAGATCGGCGGCATCTGAACACGGGCTCTGATACCGAAGTGCTGCTGAATGTCTTCGCCGACGAGCTGCAGCGACAGAATGGCGGCGCGCTGACGCCCGCGTCGATATTCGCCGCGGTCGACGGTGTGCATCAGCGTTGTCAGGGTGGTTACGCGGTGGTTGCCCTGATCATCGGCCATGGCGTGGTCGCGTTTCGCGATCCGCACGGGATTCGGCCGGTGGTGCTGGGCCGGCGCGACACCGACCAGGGGCCCGAGTACATGGTGGCGTCAGAGAGTGTCGCACTGGATGCGCTGGGTTTCGAGCTGGAGCGTGATATCGCGCCGGGCGAGGCGGTATTTCTGCGCGAGGGCGGCGGGCTGCACGCGCGCGTCTGTGGCCAGCCAGCCGGTTACACGCCGTGCATCTTCGAACACGTATATTTCGCACGACCCGACTCGATCATCGACGGCATCTCGGTCTACAAGGCGCGACTGCGGATGGGCGAGGCGCTGGCCAGCAAGATCCAGCGCGAGCGTCCGAACAACGATATCGACGTGGTCATCCCGATCCCGGATTCCAGCCGCACCAGCGCGCTGGAGCTGGCCAACCGACTGCGCGTGAAGTACCGCGAGGGTTTCGTCAAAAACCGCTACATCGGTCGTACTTTCATCATGCCGGGGCAGGAGATGCGCAAGAAATCGGTGCGCAGCAAGCTGAATGCGATCGATCTCGAGTTCCGTGGCAAAGCCGTGCTGCTCGTCGACGATTCGATTGTGCGCGGAACCACGTCGCGGCAGATCATCGAGATGGCTCGCGAGGCCGGTGCGCGCAAGGTGTACTTCGCGTCCGCCTCGCCGCCGGTTCGCTATCCGAATGTCTACGGTATCGACATGCCGGCGGCCAGCGAGCTGGTTGCCAGCGGGCGCAGCGAGGAAGAGATTGCCCGGCAGATCGGTGCCGACTGGCTGATTTACCAGGATATCGAAGACCTGGTCTCGGCCGTGCGCTATGACAACGCTGAAATCGACGACTTCGATGCATCCTGTTTTTCCGGCAGCTATGTGACCGGCGACGTAACGGCCGAGTATCTGCAGCGGCTGGAGCGCGAGCGTTCGGACCTGGCCAAGAGTGAGCGGGAAGCACTGCGGCGACGGCTGGAGGGCGAAGTCGAGCTGGCCGGCGGCGACGACAAACCCGACTATCCCCAAGGGGCGCGCGCCGGCGCTGCCTGAGCAGCCGGTCGGACAGGGTCCGCAAGATGTCGAAACCTGTTGCCCCCAAAGTTTTTATCATCGACGACTCGGCCGAGTATTGTGCGCTGCTGGGCCATCACATTACGACGCACTGGCCCGACGCACGGGTACGTGAATACGATCCGCTGCACTCGGGCCGTCTGCCCGACAGTTTCTCTGGCGCCGGTAATGACCTGGTGCTGCTCGGCCATCCCGCTGGTGGAGGCGATGCGCTGGATTGGCTGCGCCAGTTCCGGCGCGTGCCGATCTTTCCGCCCGTGGTGGTGATCGGCAACGGCGAGGAGCGGCAGATCGTAGAGGCAATGCAGGCTGGTGCCGCGGAGTACCTGTCCAAGGCCAGGCTCAATCACGCGCGGCTGATCGATATCGCCGAATCTCTGATCGGTACCGAGACCGGCGTCAGCCTGGCCGAGGCCGGCCTGCCGAGTCTCAAGGGTTACCAGATCGAAACGCAGTTGTCCGGCAACGAGGTCTCTGCAGTCTATCTGTGTCGTGACGAGTCCCGCGATCGGCAGGTGGTGCTGAAGGTACTGCGCCAGGTACCCGATTCCGGCAGCGAGGTCGCTTTCGATCGTTTCCTGCGCGAGTACCAGCTGATCGCCAGCCTCGACCATCCGAATATCGTGGGTATTTACGATCTCGGTGTCGCCGACGATCACGCCTATATCGCGATGGAGTACTGCGGCAGCGGCAGTCTGAAACGGCGCATCCT
>CBFCXA010000037.1:0-12414 GCA_965601985.1 uncultured Chromatiales bacterium
GCCGGGAAACAGAGAGAAAGACTGATCGACCATCTGCTCGAGAAGGCCGCCGAAACCGGGTAGCGGCATGAACTCGTCGTCAATAAATTCCGCGTTGCCAGAGAATGTGTCGGAAATGATCCCAGCATCACCGAACGGCAAATCGCCGGGAAAACAACTGGCAAAAGTCACGCAGGCATAAAAGAAGCCGGCACTAGAGAAGGCGTCATCGCCTCGGGCATCCACGCGCGAGCTGTAGCGTGTGTGCACCACTGCGCCGGTAGCCGGGTCTACCAGTCCGCCGAACAGAAAAGCTTCACCAAAGGCAGAAACGCTGGCGTCTGTCATGCCGCTTGCGACAACTTCAATTTGTATTGACAGGCTGTCGCCCACATCCAACTCGATGATCTGATTTTCCGAACCTAACAGTGCTCCGTTCTTGAATATGAAGAAACTGGCACTGGCATCACCGATGGCCTCCGATTCGAGCTCGAGGTCAAAGGCCACCACGGCCGCGGAAGCACTGGTAGCCAGAAAACCGGACAGGACAGCGGCGCAGGTCGGAAGAATGAGTCGATACGAGTTCATGACGCTTTGTCCTTTTTTGTTAGCAGTCATTATGTAGTGAGAAACTAGCACAATGTTGCATTGAGTGGGAAGAAAAGCCAATTAGGGTCAATGGCTTATGTTTAATGCGCTGCAGGCATGGCGGCACTTCCCGGTCGGGTCTCGAGTTGTGCAAGACATCGGGACGCCGTATAGCTGAGATTCACACCGCCTGACAGGCCGGCAACAACCGCAGTACCATCGTTGACTCCTCTGCCGGCCGAGATGTCAATGTTCAAGACTGCGCTGAAAGAATATATCGACAGCGGCATTTCCCGGAGGAAGTTCATTGCCGCGATGAGTGCTGCGGGATTCAGCGGCCTGTCCGCCCGCTTGGTTGCGGATGACTTCACGCCCTTTGTTGCCCGACCGGGAGCCGGTGAGACGCCGATGCCGGAATGGGCCCGCGCCCTGCAGGGGAGCGGGGGCGAACTGCTGATCGAGCAGCTTGCAGCAGCCGGTCATCGCTACCTGTTCATCAACCCGTCTTCGGGCGAGGCGCCGATCTACGACGCGCTGGTCGACCGGCCCGAACTGCAGATTATCCAGGCAGTGCACGAGGGGGCACTGACCGCGATGGCCGATGGCTATGCGCGCGCGTCCGGCCAGACGGCCTTCGTCATGTGCGCGCGGCCCGGCCTGCCGAACGCGATGACACAGATGTACAACGCGTGGAAGGACTACATTCCGATGCTGGTCCTGGTCGACGACGTCGAGGTCGATCAGCTGGGCCAGGATGGCTTCGAGGCGATGGATCATATGGGCTCGATGACCGAGCCGATGGTGAAGTGGCAGTGGTCGGTGGAGTCTGCGGAGCGGATCCCGGAGATTGCGCGCCGGGCGCTGAAGTTCGCCGGCACACAGCCGCGGCGGCCGGTATTCCTGGCCTGCCCCGACAACCTGCTGCGCGAGCGCGCCACCGGTGCGATCTTCGAGCGCGAGAAGTTCGAGATCCAGCCGGCCATGCCGCCCGAGCCCGGCCTCGTGAAAGCTGCCGCCCGTCTGCTGGTCGACGCCGACAATCCGCTGATCCTGGCCGGCAATGAGCTGCGGTACCACGGCGCCGAAAGCGAACTCAAGGAAATGGCCGAACTGCTCGGTATCCCGGTTGCCAAGAACATGCTTGCGACCTGGTGCAAGCCGTTCCCTACCGATCATCCGCTGTTCGCTGGTGCTTACCAGGTGCCGTCCCGGTATCCCGGCGAAGTCGATGTGCTGCTGAATCTCGGCTCGCGCATGCCGTACTTCACCGGCTCACGGCTGCGGCTGGAATCAGGGACGAAGCTGATCCAGGTGCGTGTCGATCCGATGAACCTCGGCCGCGTGTATCCGACCGAGATCGCGATGGTGGCCGATACCCGGTCGACGCTCAGCGCCCTGCTGGAGGAAGTGCGCAAGACTTCCAGCGGGCGCAGGCTGAAGCGCGTTGCGGCCGAACGCACGCAGCGGGCGCGCAGCTACCAGGCCGAACGCAAAGCAAGCCTCGAGGCCATCGCTCGCCGGCGCTGGGGTCGTTCGCCGATCAGTGGCGAACGGCTGGTCATGGAGCTGGAAGCCGTGCTCGATCCGGAAAGCGTAATCGTGTCCGAAAACGATACCTATCAGATCGCGATCGACAGCTACATGACATTCGGTCCCGGCCGCAAGGACTACTTCACCAATTGCGGCCTGGCGCTGGGCTGGGGGCTGCCGGCGGCGTTCGGCGTGCAGCTGGCCATGCCGGACCGGCCGGTGGTGGCGCTGGTATCCGACGGCGCGTTCTTGTTCAGCGGTCCGCAGCCGCTATGGAGTTATGCGCGTTACCAGGCGCCAGTGCTGGTGCTCGTGCTGAATAACCGAAGCTACAACGCGGAACGCGCGCGCATCATGATGGGTCGCGGTCGCTCCTATCAGACCGGCCGGGACATGGTGTGCTATCTCGGCAACCCGGACGTCAACTATGCCAGCCTCGCGCAGGGCTTCGGCGTAGAGGGCGAAGTGGTGAGCGAACCGGGAGATCTGCGCGCCGCGCTGGAACGGGGTATGCGCGCGACGATCGAGGGCCGACCCTACCTGCTCGACGTGCACGTGGAGCGCAGCGGCAGCCTGGCCACGTCCACCTGGCATCCGGAGTTTTCGGTCGCCGCGCTGCGCGGACGGGGGAGCTGACGATGGGCATTCATTCGCTGGCAGGCATTCTCAGATCAGTTGCGGCCATGGCCGGACTCGCGCTTACTGCAGGTATGCCGGCTCTGGCTGAAACCGGCGACGCGCACGGCGGGCAGCAGCTGCTGACCGAGGCCTGCGTGCAGTGTCACGGGCTGCGCGTGGTCCGTCTCACGCGCGACGGCAGCGCCGGCTGGCGGGAAACGGTCGAGCGGATGGTCGTCTTCGGCGCGCAGCTCGCACCAGCGGAGGTCGATGCGCTGGTCAGCTACCTGGCGATCGACTTCGGGCCGGCTGCCGAGCCGATGACCACCGGTCCGCTGCCGCCGGGCGCTGTCAGCACGCAGTCTGGCGACGCGCAGGGCGGTGAGCCGGTGACGCAGCTGCCGGCCGGCGACGGCCGCGACCTGGTAGCGGCCCTGTGCACCAGCTGCCACGATGCTGGCCGAATTCTGGCAACCCGCCGCAGCGATGCGAGCTGGAGTCGTTACGTTGAGCAGATGCTGGCTCAGGGCCAGATCGATCCGGCGCCGGAGCAGCTAGAGTCCATGGTGGCCTATTTGCAGGCCATTGCCGGGTCCGGACGCTAAATCGTCAACTGCATGAAGGCGCGGCATAGACGCCGCTTTCCCGGTAGCGCGCGAGTACCTGCTGGGTGGCGACAAAGCCCTCGCGACCGTACACCATCGGCGGCTCAATCCACAGGTCTTCCGGGTAACCGGCATGCCCGGCATAGAAGTCGGCGTAACTGCCGGCGTCGTCCCACAGCACCCAATTGCGCCGGTCGTCGGCGCGAATCCGCCGCAGTGCTTCGATGTCGATCTGCGTGTGCAGCGGCACCGCCCCGGGCGTGTCGATGATGGCCTGGATGCGCCCCTGGTAGTCGACGATCTTGCTGTTGCCGCGGTTGAAGCCGGATGGGAAGTCGTCGGCCGGGTTCATGAATGAACCGCCGACCGCGGTCGACAGGATGTAGCAGCGATTCTCCAGCGCGCGGGTCAGACGGCCCTTCTCCCATCCGGCGCGCCACGGCCCGTGTGGTTCGTCGGTCGGATGAATGATGACTTCGGCACCCCGATGCACGAGCGCGCGCACGGTCTCGGAAAAATTGATGTCGAAGCAGATCACGGTCGCCAGGTTACCTAGCGGCGTGCGGGCTACCGGGAACAGGTATTCGAAACCGTATCGGTCGATGTACTGGCTGAGCACACCGCCCGGCGTGGTCACCGGCAGCAGGCCGACCACATCGGCGCACATGATCTTGCGATAGCGGTGAATCAGTTTGCCGCTATCGTCGATGATGAAGGCGGTGTTGAACACACGATGTGGCCAGTCGGGATCGTACTCGAAGGCTTCGCCGGCCACGTAGACCGAATTGCGGATTGCGAATTCGGCCAGGCGCTCGATTTCCGGCCCGGGGAAGCGAAACGCGATCTGTGTCCACTGATCCGCGGTGAAGCCGAACGGCGAACCGTGAAACGCGAATTCCGGGAACACCACCAGCTTGACGTCCGGCATGCCCGCAAAACCCTGGATCGTCCCGAGCGCGTGGTCGATGTTCGCGTTGACGATCGCGTCGCGTTCATTCAGATCCGAAACGTGGCGCATCACGGTCTGGGCGAGCGCGACGCCGTAGCTGCCACTGGCCAGTGCCGGCACGTCACGGTTGGCGCGCTCGCGGCTGCGCCTGCGGCCTTCGTCCTGCCAGGCAGCGCGGCCGACGATTTCTTCTGTGGCCGAAGAGTCACGACGGCTTGCCGCCTCGCGGGCGTACAGGCTGGTCCGGTTCAGCGCCGGGAAACTGGGTGGCATGACTCGGTTCCTGCGCGCCCGCAGACCGTCTATATCCAGGCTGGCATCGACAAAGGTCGCGCGGGTCCGCGGCACGAGGTCGGTGCCGACCGGGTCGGCGATCACACCGGCGGCAGGCAATTCGATCCCGTCCGCGCTGCACAGCGGGGACACCGAGGCGAGAAAGCAGCTGTTCTCGTAGGCGCGGGCGGCTTTCAGACGCAGGCGAGCGTTGAATTCATCGTCGGCCTGCTCGATGCAGGGGTTCAGCACCAGTTCCGCGCCCGACAGCACGGTCGCCCGGACCAGCTGTGGTGCGAACACGTCCTCGCCGATAACCAGTCCAACGCGTCCTTGCCCGGTATCGACCGCCGCGAAGCTGCGTGAGGCGCCCGGGTCTCCCGCGACCTCTCGGTAGCCGCCGACCAGGTCGGGCAGCGACTTCGCCGTGTAGAGCACGCAGCGGCCGTCCGGCGCGAACAGGAAACCGTGATGACGAGCCGGCGCATCTGCATCGTCCCTGGCGGCTGCTGCGCCGGCCAGGAACACGCCCAGCTCAGCGGCGGCCTTGCCGAGCGCCTCGGACAGGCTGTCCCAGGCCGGCGGGGCGTCTGCGGCCAGCGTCGCGGGCAGCAGTACCAGCGCGCCGGGCTCGGTGCCGCGCAGCGCGTCGAGCGCAGGTGACATCTGGCCGTCAGGCAGCCAGTCGATCTGGGCCAGCCGGACCTTCAGCATGTTGCCTTCGCTCTACGCATATCGTCTGCCTGCTCCGCCACGAAAACGTCCAATGCCAGTCGCCTAGGCTATTGAGAAGCCCGATCGGGTGAACGGCAGGTCTCGTGGCCATCGGCCGGTTGCCGAGTGCAGCGCTGCGGCCAGCGCCGGGGCGATAGCCGGCACGCCCAGTTCGCCGGCGCCTCCGGGCGGGTCTTCGTTGTTGAGCACGAGTGTCTCCATGGCTGGCGTCTGTGCCAGCCGGGCCATCCGATAGGTGTCGAAGTTCTGCTGTTCGACCGCGCCGTCGTTCAGGGTGATTTCGCCGTAGGCGGCAGCAGTCAGACCAAAGACTGTCGCGCCCTCGATCTGGCTGCGGACGTTGACCGGGTCCAGCGCCAGGCCGCAGTCCACGACGGTTTGTACCTGGCGGACCCGAAAGCCTGAGTCCGAGAGCATTTCGATCTCGGCAACCTGCGCGAGATAGGACTCGTAAGGCATGCAGAATGCGACGCCGCGGAACAGCCCGTCGTTCGAATCCCAGCCCGAGATCTCACGAACCCGTTCCAGGACCCGCCGCGCCCGTGCGTCATCGGCCAGCAGCTCGAGCCGGTAGTCGATCGGATCGACGCCCTGCAGCCTGGCGACTTCGTTGACGAAAGTCTCGCTGAAAAACGCGTTCATGCTCGATGCGACCGAGCGCCAGAAACCGACCCGTACTGGCTGTGGCGAGCGGACGAAGCGCCGTTCAAGGGCCGGGATGGCGTAGCCGTTCTGAAACAGGTGACTGACGGTGGTGACATCAGCCTTGCCGGGTGGCATGCGGTAGCCGAGGCGGGTGAGGGTCGACTCTCCGGCGATCCGGGCGCGCACCCGGGAGAATCGGCCGCGCTCGTCCAGCTGCGCTTCGATGCGTGCCGCATACGCGGGACGAAAATAATCCTGCTGGATTTCCTCGCGTCGTGCCCAGGTCAGTTTGACCGCCCCGCCGATGCGACGCGCGATCTGCGCCGCCTGCACCGTGAAGTCGACCTGCGCGCGGCGACCGAAAGAGCCGCCCATCGATACCTGGTGCACCGTAACCCGATCGCTCGGGAGTTCCAGTGCTCTGACGATCGACTTCATCGCGCGCGGCGGCCCCTGTACCGAGGCCCAGACCTGCATGCGTTCCCCGTCCCATTCCGCGACGCAGGCGAGCGGCTCGAGCGGCGCGTGAGCGAGCAGCGGCACCGAATACTCGCGCTCGAGATCCCAGTCGGTATCGTCGGCGGCCTGCACCGTCTGGCCGATCGCCGGCAAGCCGGGCTCGTCCAGCCGGGCGCGTGCACGCGCTACCGAGTCGTCGCCGGACGACTCTTCCGGATACGACAGACGCCATTCGACCGCGTCGACCGCGCGCTGCGCGGCCCAGGTATTGTCGGCGACGGCCACCAGCGCATCCTCGCCCAGGGTAAATACCAGGTCCGCATCGACGCCGGCCGGCAGCTTGAAGTCGACTATCCTCGCGCCGAGGACCGGCACGTGACGAATGGCCGCGTAGCGCATGCCGGGTCGGCGCAGGTCGATGCCGTAGCGCTCCTGGCCGAGCGACTTCGGCGTGACGTCGCGGCGCGGTGGCGCCTTGCCGAGCAGGCGAAACTCGCTGACGGGTTTCAGTGCCACGTCATCGGGCACCGACAGCGTGGCGGCGTCGCCTGCCAGCTCGCCGTAGCCGAGGCGGCGCCCACTGAACGGGTGCAGGACGGTGCCCGGGGTGGTTTCGCAGCTGGCCGCATCGACACCCCAGCGATCGGCCGCTGCGCTGATCAGCATCGCACGCGCCGTCGCGCCGAGCCGACGCAGCTCGAGAAAGTAGCCGCGTACGGACTTGCTCTCTGCCGCGTACTGTTCGTCGCGGGCCGGATTGCCGAAGGCTTTGTCGGTCGGTGCCAGCCGCAGGCGCACGCGCTGCCAGTCCAGGTCCATTTCTTCGGCGATGATCATCGGCAGCGTGGTGTAGATGCCCTGTCCCATATCGGCCAGCGGCGCGAACACTGACACGCCGCCGTCTGCGGTTATGCTCACGTAGACGTTCATCTGCGTGTCACCATCCGCCGCCGTCGAGCGAACCGACAGGGTCAGCCCTGCCAGTCCGGCGCCGGTCAGGCGGAGGAAATCGCGGCGGTCGATTCGTACGATCATAGATGGCATGTTAATAGATTAGGCGACCCGGGACCGACACGTGATAACGCTTTACACCTCACCGACGCCGAACGGCCAGAAGATTTCCATCGCGCTGGAAGAACTCTGTATGGAGTACGGGGTGCACGCAATCGATCTCGGCGCGCGTGAACAGAAACAGGACTGGTTTCTGCGCATCAACCCGAACGGCCGGATACCGGCGATCGTCGACCACCGCAACGACGACCTCGCGGTGTTCGAGTCCGGGGCCATCCTGGTTTACCTGGCGGAGCAGGGCGGCGCGCTGCTGGGCGAGTCACCCGCCGAGCGCATGCAGGTATTGCAGTGGCTGATGTTCCAGGTCGGCGGCGTCGGGCCGATGCAGGGCCAGGCAAACGTATTTTTTCGCTATGCGCCGGAAAAGATCCCGTATGCCATCGACCGTTACCAGCGCGAGGTGCGGCGCCTGTACGAAGTCATGGATACGCGGCTGGCCGACGCTGAATTTCTGGCCGGCGCCTACTCGATTGCGGACATTGCCTGTTACCCCTGGATCGCCAGCCACGAATGGTCGGGCGTCAGCGTCGACGGACTAGAGCATCTGCAGCGCTGGATTGTGGCAATCGCGGCGCGCCCGGCCGTAGCGGCCGGGATGGCGGTGCCGGCGCCGTTCAGCGGCGATACCGCGGCCAAAATCGGCACCGCGCGGAATTTCCTGGTCTAGCCGGCGAACCCCGGGGCCTTGCTTGCTCTGGGTCCCGGCACCGCATACCCTTCTTTGGGGTCCGCGCCGGTCCCCCCGCGGCGGCTACCCGTGAACCCCGTCAGGCCCGGAAGGGAGCAGCGGTAGCGGCGATGCCGGGCGCCGGGGTGCGGCTGGCGCGGATTCCACTTTTTTGACACGAGCGTTTACCGATCTCCCGATGAGCTACCTGGTACTGGCCCGAAAATGGCGACCGAAGACCTTCGACGACGTCGTCGGCCAGCAGCACGTGGTGCGCGCTCTCAAGAACGCGCTGGCCGGTGACCGGGTCCATCACGCTTACCTGTTTGCCGGGACTCGCGGTGTCGGCAAGACGACAATTGCGCGGATCCTGGCCAAGGCGCTGAATTGCGCCGAAGGCGTGGTCAGCGAACCCTGTGGCCAGTGCAAGTCCTGTGTCGCGGTTGACGAAGGGCGCTTTGTCGACCTGATCGAAGTCGACGCAGCTTCGCGTACCGGTGTCGACGATACCCGCGAGTTGCTGGAAAACGTGCAGTACGCGCCGTCGGTCGGCCGTTACAAGGTGTACCTGATCGACGAGGTGCACATGCTCTCGCGGCAGTCGTTCAATGCCTTGCTGAAAACCCTGGAAGAGCCGCCGCCGCACGTGAAGTTTCTGTTCGCGACCACCGACCCGCAGAAACTGCCGATTACGGTGCTGTCGCGCTGTCTTCAATTCAATCTGAAGAGCCTGCCGATTGGTCTGATCGACGAGCGAATGCGGCAGATTCTCGACACCGAAGGCGTCGTGGCCGAACCCGCCGGCGTGATGCGCATCGCCCGGGCGGCTGCCGGCAGCATGCGTGATGCGCTGAGCCTGCTGGACCAGGCACTGGCCTTCGGCGACAACGCGATTCGCGAATCAGACGTAACGTCAATGCTCGGCACGATGGACCGGCATCGCGTGGTCGCCCTGCTGGAGAAGCTGGCGCACGGCGACGCGACCGGCTTGCTGGATCAGATCCGCGAACTCGACGAGGACGTACCCGACTATCACCGCGTGCTGGACGAGCTGGCCAGCCTGTTGCAGCGGATCGCGGTACTGCAGCTGGTCGGCGACGATGCACTCGAGGACGAGGACCAGCTGGACAGGCTGCAGGCGCTGGCTCGCGAACTCGACCCCGCACAGGTGCAGCTGTACTACCAGATTGCCATCACCAGCCGCCGGGATCTCGATCTTGCGCCGGATACCCGGCTGGGTTTCGAAATGGCGCTGCTGCGGATGCTGGCGTTTCGTGCCGACGAACGACCGGCCAGGGAGCGGCCTGCACGCCAGGCCCCTGCGCCGCGCAAGCCAACGGCACCGCGCAAGCCTCGGTCCGCGGCGCAGCAGCCGGCGCCGCGGAATCCACCAGCATCGGCGGCGATTGATCGCGCACCGCCGAGCCAGCCATCGGAGTGGCCGACCTTCATCGAGGGCCTGCCGGTCAAGGGTGCCGCGCGGCAGCTGGCCGAAAACTGCGCGCTGACCACCGGGACACCGTTCGAACTCCGCCTGCAGGTCGAGAAGCGCAGTCGTCACCTCGCCACCGACAAGCTCAAGGAGCGACTGGCCGCCGCGATCAGCGAACACCTGGGTACCGACATTCGCCTGGATTTCAGTATTGGTGAAGACGCCGCCGACACCGTGGCGCGACGCGCGCAGCAGGCGCAGGAGGCGACACTGCAGCAGGCGCGTGACAAAATCGCCGCGGATCCGCAGCTCAAGGAGCTGGAAGACCTGTTCGACGCCGAGGTAGTGCCCGACTCGATTCAGCCGGCCGCCCGCGACTAACCGGGCACCGCCCTTCATACCGACAAGGAAGCGAAAGCAATGAAAGCAGACCTCGGCGCCCTGATGAAGCAGGCGCAGAAGATGCAGTCCGAAATGCAGCAGGCCAAGGAGGAGCTGAACAGCCTGGAAGTTACCGGCGAGGCCGGCGGCGGCATGGTTCGCCTGACCATGACCTGCGGCCATGAAGTGCGGCGCGTCGATATCGACCCGGCACTGCTCGGCGACGACAAGGACATGCTCGAGGACGTGCTGGTCGCGGCCTTCAACGACGCGCTGCGCAAAGTCGAAAGTACGACCCAGGAGCGGTTCTCGGGCCTGGCCGGCGGGCTGGGTCTGCCCGGCGGTCTGAAGCTCCCGTTCTGACGTGAGCTACACGCCGCGACTGCGGGGTCTGCTCTCAGCCCTGCGCTGCCTGCCCGGTGTCGGGCCGAAATCGGCGCAGCGCATGGCCTTCTACCTGCTCGAGAAAGATCGTGACGGGGCCCGGCAACTGGCTAATGCCCTGACCGACGCGCTGGAACATATCGGCCTGTGCACCCGCTGCCGCATGCTGGCCGAAGATGAGCTTTGCCCGATATGCGCCGATACGCGCCGCGACCCGGCGCAGCTCTGCGTGGTCGAAACGCCCGCGGACGTGCTCGCGGTCGAAGACAGCGGCGCCTACCGCGGCCGTTATTTCGTGTTGATGGGCCGTTTATCGCCGCTGGACGGTATCGGCCCGGACGAACTCGGTGTCGCGCTGCTCGATCAGCGCCTGCGTGATGACGAAGAACTCAAAGAAGTGATGCTGGCGACCAGCGCGACGGTCGAGGGCGAGGCTACGGCCAGCTACATTGCCGGACTGGTCTCTGCCCAGGGCAAGCGAAGCACGCGTATCGCGCACGGCGTGCCGATGGGCGGAGAACTCGAGTTCGTCGACAGCAATACGCTGTTTCGCGCGATCGAGTCGCGTACGAGCCTCGTGCCGGACTGATCGATCAGCCGCCGGGCTCCGGCAGGCTGTTGACCAGCCGCTTATAGCTCTCGTAGCGACGTTCCGCGATCTGCCCGGTGCCGACCGCCGCCTTGACCGCGCAGCCTGGCTCGCGCAGGTGGCGACAGTTGCTGAACCGGCACTCCCGTGCCTGAGAGAAGATTTCTCGAAAACCCGAGGCAACCGAGGCGACCGAGTCGAGGTTCGGGATGAAGTCGCGCACGCCCGGTGTGTCGATCAAGCGGCCGCCGCCAGGCAGCTCGTACATCAGCGATGCGCTGGTCGTGTGCCGGCCTTCGCCGGTTTTGTTGACCAATCGGCCGGTGAGAGCGTCGGCGTCGGGGACCAGCGCGTTGATCAGCGAAGTTTTGCCGACCCCGGACTGGCCGACCAGCACGCCGGTGTGGCCGGCAAATACCCCGGCCAGTGCCTCCAGCCCGATACCGGCGGCGCTGCTGGTGGCGACCACCGGGTAACCCAGTCCGCGGTAGTCGGCCAGGACCTCCGCATCCGGTTCGCCGAGGTCGCATTTGTTGGCCACGATCACGACCGCGGCGCGCATGCTCTCGGCTGCACAGACGAAGCGGTCGACGATGAACCAGTCCGGCGCCGGTTCCGGCGCGGTCACGACGGCGACCAGGCTGAGATTGGCTGCCAGCAGATCGGGCCGGCGCCCGGTCTCGGCGGCACGGACCAGGGCGTTACTGCGCTCGCAGACCGCCGTGATCAGCGCCGTGTCCGCCTCGGCGCCGGGCTTGAACTGCACCCGGTCGCCACAGACGGCGTGCAGACGGCGTCCGGGTAACAGGTAGCGTAGCCGGCGGCCGCGCTCGTCGGCCAGTTCACCGCGCCGGCCGTGGGCAGCAACCACCGTCGCCGTCTCGTTCGCTGATTCGTTCATCGGCTTGGCTGGCCCGGCGCTTTGCTAAGATCGAGACTCATTTCCAAGCCGGATACCTGCTATGCCCGAACCGACCGGTCGACTCGTCTGGATCGATCTCGAAATGACCGGTCTTGACTGCATGGCCGATCACATCATCGAGATCGCTACCATCGTCACGGACTACGAACTCGAGGTGGTCGGGGAGGGGCCGGCACTGGCAATTCACCAGCCGGATTCGGTGCTGGCCCGGATGGATGAGTGGAACACGCGTCAGCATGCGCGTTCCGGGCTCACCGAGCGCGTGCGCCAGACGCGTACCAGCTGTGCCGAGGCCGAACAGGCGACGCTGGAATTCCTGCGCGGCCATCTCGAAGCAGGGCAGTCACCCATGTGCGGCAACAGCATCTGCCAGGATCGGCGCTTCATGGCACGCGAGATGCCGGAGCTCGAAGCTTTCTTTCACTATCGGAATCTCGACGTCAGCACGCTGAAGATCCTTGCCGGCATGTGGGCGCCGCAGGTCGCTGCCGGATTTTCGAAAAGCTCCGAGCACCTGGCGCTCGCGGACATCCGCGACTCGATCGCCGAGCTGCGCCACTACCGGGATCATCTGCTGCGGATGTCGG
>CBFCXA010000038.1:0-12355 GCA_965601985.1 uncultured Chromatiales bacterium
ATGAGGCACCGGGCCGCCGTAGGTCTCAGCGAGGAGACCGACAGTGTCGCGGTGTTTGCCGAAGCTACTTTCAATTTCACCGATCGACTGTCGGCGACCCTGGGCGGCCGCTGGACAGAGGACGACAAGAATTACCAGATCTCATGCTCCGGCATCTGCACGCCGAATCCCGATACCGGTCTCACTGTCGATCTGGACGCGAAGTTCGACGAGTTCACGCCGAAATTCAGCATCCAGTACAGCATCGGTGAGGACTGGCTCACATTTGGCTCGATCTCGCGAGGCTTCCAGGCCGGCGGCTTCCAGACTCTGTGCTTCGGCAACCTGGACTGCGCCGCCAATATCTACGATCCGCAGACGGTCTGGAACTACGAAATCGGCTTCAAGGGCGACATGCTGAACAATACGCTGCGCCTGAATGGCGCGGTGTTTTACGCGCAGTACGAAGACCTCCAGCAGACCCGCGGCGAGTTCGGTGACTTCGGCGTGTTTTTCGTGCAGGACAATGTCGGCGACGTGGACGTATGGGGCATTGAACTGGAGCCGGTCTGGTCGCCGACCGAAAGCCTGAACATTTTTGCCAACTTCGGCTACCAGAAGGCAGACTCGATTTCGTTCGTCGACCCGGTACTGGGCCCGATAACGCGCGAACTGCCTTCGACGCCTGAGTGGACGCTGCGCGCCGGCGCCGACTACACGACGCCGGTCACCGATGCCGTGGACCTGCTCCTCGGCATCGACGTGAATGCATCGGATGCCTACTTCAACTCGGTCACCAACGACGTACCCGTCCCGAGCTACACACGGCTGAACGGCTTCGTAGGCGTGGGCGGCAACAGCGGCAACTGGTCGCTGATCCTGCAGGCCCGAAATATCTCGGACTCGGAGGATATCGTGTCCGGTTTGTACTTCGATGGCAGCTCGAACGTTCGGACGGTTTTGCCGCCGCGGGAGTACATGCTGACCTTGCGGTTGAATTACTGATCGCTTGATTCTCAGGACATCAACGTTGAGGGGGCTTTGCCCCCTCTTTTTTTGTGCGTGGGTTTAGCGGTCGGTTCTCGATCTGACACCAGTACGCAGCGCAGGCCGCGGCGAGACACGCCGTGAATACATCCCTGTAGGCTCGGCGGCGGCCGTCCCAGTCTCTACACCGGGAACCCGGACAACCCGGGTTCCCTCATCAGCGTATTGACTAGACGCGTTCACCTGCTGGCGGTGGTCGCCGTTACACTCGGGGCATGCTTCGCAAAGCGATAAACCTTGTAACCGCTGCCAGTCTCCTGGCTTCTTTTGCGGCGTGCGCGCCCGAAGTTCCGCAGCCCGATGCGGACGTGATCGTGATCGGGGGCGGGATTGCCGGGTTGTCGGCGGCGCTGGAGGCGAGTGAGGCGGGCGCGCGGGTGGTGGTGCTGGAGATGAATTCGGTGCCCGGCGGGCATGCGGTGATGGCTGGGGGCTTGTTCCTGGTGGGGACGCCGCTGCAGGAGAAGCGGGGTATCGAGGACAGTGTAGAGCTTGCCTTCAGCGACATCATGACCTGGGGCGAGGATTCGGATCCTGAATGGGTACGGCGATACGTGGAGGCTTCGCGGCCCGAGGTGCATGACTGGCTGGCCGGCTTCGGGGTCGAGTTCAATCTTTTGCTGCCGGCGCCGGGCGAGACCAGCGTGCCGCGGTTTCATTTTGCGCGGGGCGGCGCGGTGAATGTGGTGGTGCCGATGATGGTCGAGGCCAATGCGCGCGATGCGATCGAGCTGCGCGCCAGCCAGGAAGTCATCGGTCTCGACGCGCAGGACCGCGGCGCGGTCGTGCGCGTGCGGGATCTGCGCGAAGGTACCGAGCAGGAGTTGTATGCGCCCGCCGTGGTGATTGCGACCGGCGGCTTCGAGAGCGACCTGGAGCGCGTGCGGGCGAACTGGCCGGCGGGCATCCGGCAACCGGAACGGCTACTGGCCGGCGCCAGCCGCTTCGCGCGCGGGTCGGGGCTGGAACTGGGAGAGGCCGCGGGCGCCGCGATCGAGCGGCTGGACCACCAGACCATCTTCGTGACCGGCTTCCCGGATCCGCGTGACCCGGACGGTGAGCGTGGACTGCTGGCGATGAACGCCGCGTCGCTGTTCATCAACGCGCAGGGCGAGCGCTTCGTGAACGAAGGCGCATCGCGCAAGGTACTGGAGCAGGTCGTGCTTGAATCGGCCGTGCAGACCTACTGGATGCTGTTCGACGAGCAGGGGCGCAAGCAACTGCAGGTGCGCGGCGCGCCGTGGCTGACGCGGGAGACGCTGGCAACGGAGATTCTCGGCAATCCGGAGCTCGTTCGACAGGCCGAATCGCTCGACGTACTGGCCGAGTCGATCGGGGTGCCGGCCGCAAGCCTGAACGGCACCGTGCAGCGCTTCAACGCGCTGGTCGCTGCCGGCATTGATGAGGACTTCGGCCGCTTCGGCCCGGACAGTCCCCGCAGAGTCCCGAAGGCGATCGGCGAGCCACCGTTCTACGCGCTTAAGCGCTACCCGATGACGCGCAAGAGCATGGGCGGGCTGGTGATCGACGGGCGGGCGCAGCTACTCGACACCTCGGGCAGCGCACTGCCCGGCCTGTTCGCGGCCGGCGAAGTCACGGGCGTGGCCGGCATCAACGGGTCCTGGGGCGGCTCCGGCACTTTCCTTGGACCTTCGATCCTGACCGGGCGGATTGCCGGGCGCAGCGCGGCCGAAGCGGCCCTGACCGCCGCGCAGACCCGGCAGGGACCGAGCGGACCAGCCGGCGAACGCCCTGCGGACCTGGCGCTGGAGAAGGCTGCCGACCCCGATGCCTGGCGTTACCTCGAGGCCGACGACCTGGTCTGGATGCTGGAAATCACCCGACCCGGCTACTGGCACTTCGAAGTTGCCCACGAACTGGTGCTGGAGCAGGCGCGCGATTGTGCGCAGTGCCACGGCCCCTCGTGGCCAACCCGCACGGCACAGACGCGAAAAGAAAAACGGGCGCAGCTGGAGAGCTGCACCCGCTGTCACTGAAGCGCTTAGCGAACTTCGCCGCCGAAGCGAACCCTCGCCGTCAGGCCGAAGGTGCGCAGGCGCGGGTGCGAGACGCTGTAGCGGATCGGGAAGAAGTCCGCGAAGGTGCCAGCCCCCGGCGTCGAACCCGGCGGAAACTGCTGTGTGATGTCGTCGGTATTGGTGAAGAAGGGATCGCGATAGGCGGAGCTCGGCGTATCGTCATCCAGCAGGTTGCGGCCCCAGAGTTCCAGCGTGTAGCGGCCGGATCTGATACCGATGGCACCATTGACGATCGAACGGTCCGGTAGCCAGCTCTGGTTATCGTTGCCGATGAAAATCTCGTCCTGCCAGCTCCAGTCGCCGCGGGTATAGAACTCCCAGTCTCCGGTGATGGTCCGGGCGTAGTTCAATGTCGCCGTCGCCTGCCACTTCGGGCGCCGCAGGAGGCTGTTGCCGCTTACGTCGCCATCGGGCGCGAAACTCGGGAAAGTTTCGTAGGTGTCCTGCCGGGCGTTGTCGATGGTTGCGTCCGCATAGGCCAGCGAGAAGCGCGACGTGAAATTATCGGTGATGAGGATATTGGTATCGATCTCGAAACCGAAGTATTTCGAATCGGCGGCGTTGACGTTGACCGCTTCCGGCTGATCGAGCGGTAAGCCGGAAATGGGATCGAATTCGACCGTCTGGCGCAAGACGATATCCGACCAGTCGTTGACGTACAGCGCCAGGTTCAGGCCGACCCGACCGTCCGCTGTCTGGCCCTTGAGTCCCAGCTCGTAAGTGATGATTTCTTCCGGGTCGAACGGTACGGATCGCAATACCTGGCAGGTGAGGTCGTCCCCATCCCAGATGCCACCGGTCCCGTCGCAGGCCGGCTCGTCCGGTACCGCCACGGCGGCATCGAAGAAAGTAACGCCGCCCGGCTTCGCGCCCTTGGCAACATAGCCGTAAACCATCCAGTTGTCGGTAAGCTGCATATCCAGACCGATACGCCCGGTCCACAAGTCCGACTGCACCTGCCCGCCGCGAACGTTGTCAGGCGCAACTTGCGTGAGATCGTCTTCGTTCCAGACGGTTAGCGTCGATTCCTTCTCAACGTCGGTATAACGCAATTCGAAACGCGCGGTAAGCACTTCGGTCAGGTCGTAGTCGATACCGGTAAACAGCGCCCAGGCCTCCTCCGTATTTTTTGCCACGGGGCGCTGCAGCGGGTCCAGGTCGCCGCCCGGCGAGAACCAGTCGTCGAATACGATGCTGCTGCCGAGCGGCAGGAAACCGACGGGCGGAAAGACCTCGATGTAAGGCGCGAAGCCGATCAGGTTGGCCGGGAGATCCTGATTGGTGGCCACAACCCCGCCGTCACCACCTATGGCCTCGACGTCGTAGTAGTAGCCACCTGCCGTATAGCGCAGTCGCTGGTCCTGCGGACTGGTGAAGCGAATCTCCTGGCTGAGCTCGGTGGTCTTGTCTTCCCACTCGATCTGCAGCAGGCCGCTCTCGAAGAATGCCTGCTCGCCCGGTGCTCCCGGCAGGGCGCAGAACCCGGGGATGCCGAACGGTACCGTGCAGTAGAGAAACGGCAGTGAATCGCCTTCGCCTCGATTGCCATCGACCCGGGCCGACTGCTTGGTTTCCGAGTAACCCGTCAGCAGAGAAATCGTTCCGACATCCAGGTCCCAGTCGATGTTCAGGTTGCCCCGGATCAACTCACGCTGTTCGCCGTCTGCCCCGGGTATCTTTGGAATACCCTCGCCGTTGATGCCCGGCAGCGCGCCGCAGACGTTCTGCAAGCGGCCGTCGCCGCGCTCCTCACAGTTGGCCGCGATGGCACTCTGCGCGGCATCGTCGATCGAGTCATCCGAAAAGTACATGCTGCCGTAGACCTCGAAGGTATCGGTCGGCGTCCAGCTGAGGCCCATCTGCCCGCTCTTGAATTCGTAACCGCCGATATCTTCCGAGCCGAAAGTGTTCTCGTAACTGCCGTCGAAGTCGTCGTAGAGCAACGCAGCCCGGCCACGCAGCTTATCCCCGATTAGCGGGCCGCTCACGAATACCTGGCCGGAGAGCCGCCCGTCGTTGCCGGCTATCACTTCTGCTTTTGACGAAAACTCATCGGTCGGCCGCTTGGTGATGTAGTTGATAGCACCGGAAAACGCGTTGCGGCCGTAGAGCGCGCTCTGCGGGCCTTTGACCACCTCGATACGCTCGACATCCAGCTGGCTGAAATTCAGTCCTTCGCGGCCGGAGATAAACACACCGTCGACAAAGATCGCTGCGTTGTTCTCGCCAAAAATATCGGTAGGTGCGACGCCTCGAATCACTGGCACCGGCAGGAACTCGCCCTGCGCGTTGAAGAAAGACAGCCCGGGGGTCAGGTTGGCTACATCATCGAGATTACGGATGAAGGCCGATTCAATCTCTTCCGAAGTGAACGCCGTAATCGATAGCGGTACATCGTTAAGCGACTCTTCGATACGCCGCGAAGTGACGACGATTTCATCGATCTGAGCCTGCACCGGCTCGACCGCCAGCACCAGAACAAGAGCGGCCAGCGAAATGCGCGATCCTACCGAGATCGTCACCATAGAACGCTTCATGCGCGATACCTCCCCGAGTATGACCCCCGCGCAGCCGCGACCCCCCGGTCGCTGTGGCGCCTCCGATGCCGGCCTTGAGCCCGCGCGAAAGCGGTTAGTTACGCGTTGATTCGACTATACCCCAACCGCATGCCTCGGCGAACCACGCGGCTGTTATGCTGCGATGTAATCCGTCGCCAGCCTGGTCCTCCGATGCAGCAATCCGCCAACGACAACGAAACTGAAGAGTCAGGCTACCCGCCGGCAAGCCGCGGCTGGTACGTAGTCGCAATCCTCACACTGGCCTACCTGATTTCCTTTCTCGACCGGCAGATCCTGGCGCTGCTGGTCGAACCGATCCGCGAAGACCTTGGTCTGACCGATACCCAGATCAGCCTGCTGCTCGGCCTGGCCTTCGCGATCTTCTACACCCTGCTCGGCCTGCCACTGGGCCGGCTGGCCGACCGCTATTCGCGACGCACGATCATTGCGGCCGGTATTACTGTCTGGTGCCTGATGACCGCAGCCTGCGGACTGGCGCGCAACTTCACCCAGCTGTTTCTGGCCCGCGTCGGGGTCGGCGTCGGTGAGGCAACCTTGAATCCCTGCGCGCTGTCGCTGATCAGTGATTACTTCCCGCGCAACAAGCGCGGCCGTGCGATCAGCGTGTACAACATGGGCGTGTCGCTGGGCGCGGGTACCGCACTGATTCTCGGCGGCTGGGTCATCAGCCTGGTCTTCAATTCACCACCCATCACGCTGCCGGTGGTCGGCGAGATGCAGGCCTGGCAGACGGTGTTCGTGCTGGTCGGCATGCCGGGGCTGGTAATCGCCGCACTGATGATTACCGTCAAGGAACCCCCGCGCCGCGGCCGGATGCAGGTTACCGATGAGCAGGGCCGGATATCCGAAGAGATCTCGATCCCGGAAACCGTCCGCTACAT
This sequence comes from uncultured Chromatiales bacterium, assembly GCA_965601985.1. Classification (GTDB taxonomy): domain Bacteria; phylum Pseudomonadota; class Gammaproteobacteria; order Steroidobacterales; genus J054. Next base: position 6,526 of record CBFCXA010000038.1, read on the forward strand.
CTTCACGCGCTGGCGCACCTATGGCAGCCATTTTCTCGGCATGTCGGTAGTGACGATCATTGGCTACGCGTTGTTTTTCTGGGTGCCGACGTTGTTCGTGCGTACCTGGGAATGGAGCATCCAGCAGATCGGACTGGCCTACGGCATCATCAACCTGGTCTGTGGTCCGGCCGGCGTGTTGTTCGCGGGATGGCTGGCCGACCGCGGCTATGCGCGCGGCGACAAGGGTAGCCTGATGCGCACCTGCCTGTGGTTCCAGGCGCTGTTCATCCCGTTCTCGGCGCTCGCACCGCTGATGCCGTCGGCGCCGGCGGCGCTGGTCGTGCTGCTGCCCGCGTCGATCGGCGGCGCCGGGGTAACCGCGACCGGCGCGGCCGCCCTGATGATGTATACACCGAACCAGCTGCGCGCCCAGGTCACCGCGTTGTACTACTTCGTGATCAACGTACTCGGGCTCACGCTCGGCCCGACCGCGGTCGCGCTGTTCACCGACCAGGTATTTGGCGACGACCTGGCGCTGCGCTACTCGTTGAGCATCGTGTGCGCACTCGCCGGTGCATTCGCCATCGGTTTTCTCGGCTACAACCTCAAGCTGTATCGCCGGGCCGTAGTCGAGGCGGAAGCAGCAGAAGACGGAGTCGCGGCAGGTGCCCTGACTCCATAGTCGAGACGCCCTGGTCGAAACGCCCTAGCCGAACAACGTCGCCGCAAGTTTCTCCAGTTCCGCGTACTGCGCCTGGCAGGACTGCGCGAGGGCCAGCTGCCCGGCCGCGCGCAGCTGGTTGTGCTCGCTGCGGCTCGCATACTGCTCGCTGTCCCAGCCGAAGTAGCTTTCGTTCAGCGCGTCCGCGCAGAAGCGCGCGGCCAGTTCCACGATGATGGTCAGCGTTGCCGGCAGTATTGCGGCCTGCTCGGCCGGCGTGATCCAGCCCGAGGTCGCGCCCAGATAACCGCGCAGCGCACCGGCGAACAGTTCCGGTGAGAACACCCCGCTGCGCCGGTTCTCGCCGGCCGGGTTGCACCAGGAACGCAGCGCGTCTCCGAGCTCCAGCGGCAGCGGCATGCAGCCCACGGTATCCAGGTCGACGAGGGCCAGGCCCTCGCCGTTGCTCGGGTCGAACAGCATGTTGTTGATCTTCGGGTCGCCGTGCACGACCCGGTCGGGCGTCGCGACCATTGCCGGCAGCTTGCCCGCCATGTCGAGAATGTCCTGCGCCAGCGGCGCGACGCGCGCGTACTCGCGATGACCGCGATGCTCGTCGAGTGCGCGGCGCAGCGTGGTGAGATGGCGGGCGGTGTCGTGCACGCCGAGCCGCGGATTCGCGAAGTCGGTATCGATGCCGTCCAGCGCACGATGAAAGCGCCCGAGCAGTTCACCGGCCCGGTCGGCCTGGTCGGCATCGGCCAGCGCGTCCCGGCTTACGCCTTGAACCCAGCTCATCAGGCGCCAGGTGTCACCGTCACGCTCCAGCCAGAGTGCGCCGTCGACGGTCGGCTCCAGCATCGGCGTGCGCAGGCCGGCGTCGGCCAGTCGACGCGTAACCCGGTCGATATCGGCATTGACCGCCGGCGGAAACACCGGGTTTACGCGCTGCATCGCAAAACAGCGGCCGTCACTCAGCTCGACGCGCCAGGTCGAGTTAATCAGCCCGTGGCCCAGTCGGTGAAGCGCAGCATCAGGCAGGCCCCAGCACTCATCCAGCAGTCGGCGCGCGGTATGGTCATCGGTCATATCCCGCGGATTGGAGCCCGGCGGCGCCCGCGGGTCAACCGCGGGCGACCGGTCAGCCTGAGAACCGCGTCTAGTTTCGATTCGAAACTACATTGACGGGCCCCGGCTCCGCCCGCTAAGCTTTTCACATGGACGAAATAGCATTTCCAGCCGACGACCCGGCCCTGGTATTCACCGACGCCGCGGCGCTGAAGGTCGGCGAACTGATCGAGAAAGAAGGTAACCCGGAGCTCAAGCTGCGCGTATTCATCAGCGGCGGCGGCTGCTCGGGCTTCCAGTATGGCTTCACCTTCGAAGAAGCCATGGGCGACGGCGATTCGCATGTCGAAAACCAGGGCGTGACCCTTCTGATCGACCCGATGAGCGTGCACTATCTCGCCGGCGCGGAAATCGACTACAAAGAAGACCTCGAAGGCTCGCGCTTCGTCATTCGCAACCCGAACGCGAAGACGACCTGCGGCTGCGGTTCGTCCTTCTCGGTCTGATCAGCCGGCTGCCGGCCTGAAGCGCAGGCAGTACTCTTCCAGCTCTGAAGGCTCCAGCGCTTCTTCCATAAGTCCGCAGCGCAAGGCCTCGCCTTCGCGTCGCAGGTGACCGCAGCGCGCGCACTTGCCGGTCGCCGTGGACGAGCGTTCTGCCGCCAGCCAGTCGCGCAGGCGGGACAGTTCGTCACCGAGGCTGCGACTGCTGGCCGGCTCGAGTCGCTCGGCCGCACGAACCAGTGCCAGCAGCGGGTCGCGGCGCAGCATGCTGCGGCCGGAGCCGGTGAGCTGAAAAATTACGCTGCGCCCGTCGCGCTCGCTGCGCCGGCGGGCCAGCAGGTCGCGATCGACCAGGCTCCTGACGGTTTGCGACGCGGTGCCCCGGGTCGTTGCATGAAATTCGGCGAAGGCCGACACCGTGCGCGAGAAGCGATTGGCCCGCGAGAAGAACCTCAGCGCCGTCCACTGCGCCGGCGTAAGATCTCCGGCCGCGCAGTCGGCATAGGCAGCGCGACCCAGCTGCACCAGCAGCTCGGCCAGTTCATGGGCGGCAGTTGACCCTGACGTCGTCATGACAGAAGATAGTAGCGACTCGAAACTATATTGACAACGCGTCGGCTCACCACCGGCGTAGATAAGGACCAAGGAAGACACCAGACATGCCCCTCGACGACCAGACCCGCCAGGCCATCGACGCGCTGCTGACCGACAACCCGGTCGTACTGTTCATGAAAGGCACGCCGCAGCAGCCGCAGTGCGGGTTCTCCGCCAAGACCACGGCCGCGCTGGACCAGCTGCTGCCCTACTACGTCACGATTGACGTGCTCGAATACCCCGAAGTCCGCGAGGGCATCAAGGAATACGGCAACTGGCCGACCATTCCACAGCTCTACGTGAACAAGGAACTGATCGGCGGCAGCGACATCGTGCTGGAAATGCTCGACTCGGGCGAGCTGGCCGAAGTGCTCGGCGTGGATCAGCCGGACATCGAAGCGCCGTCTATCGAGATCAGCGACGAGGCCCTCGATGCGATCAAGAACGCGCTGGCCGGCCAGCCCAACGCGGGGCTGCGCCTGCAGATCGACGCGGGCTTCACGCACAGCCTCGCGCTGGAGCCGCCGAAGCCCGGGCTGGCCGAAACCACGGTCGGCGAGCTGACGATTCTCATGGACAAGTTCACCGCGTCACGCGCCAACGGGCTGAAGATCAGCCTGGCCAAGGAACTGGCCGGCACGCGCTTCGTGTTCGATAACCCGAATGCACCGCCGCCGGTCAACCAGATTGATGTGCATACGCTCAAGGAAAAACTCGAGAGCGGCGAGAAAGTACTGCTGTTCGACGTACGCAACGACGAGGAACGTGCACGCGCGGTGATCCAGGGCGCACGGCCCTGGGACCAGGAAGCGATGCAGCTGATCGACAGCCTGCCGAAAGACACCGAACTGGTGTTTCACTGCCACCTTGGGGGCCGCAGCCAGCAGGCAGCCGATCATTACCGGCGGCAGGGTTATCAGAATCTGCACAATGTGAGCGGCGGCATCAAGGCCTGGGCCGAGCACATCGAGCCGGACCTGCCGATCGACTGAGAACGATACGCAGACCGGGATGCACAGGCGCCAAAGGCTGACCGGTAGCGACTGACCGGACGGGCTAGAAAGGACAGCGACATGTTCAGCACCCTGTTCACGGGCTACGCCCTCGCCCACTTTGCGATCGCCATGAGCCTGGTCGTGCTACTGATCAAGCGCGGCTATGTGCCCGGCGCGATTTTCGTCGCCTTCACCAGCTTCGCGCTGACTTTCGACAACGGCATGATCGCCTGGGGCGCGAAAATCGGTCCGGGAGACCTGCTGCTTTCAATGAGCCTGCCCCGCTTCTACATGCACGCGGCCTTCACGCCGTTTCTGATGTTCGTCGCCTGGATGATCGCCGAGCGCGCGGGGCTTGCCTTCACCCGCAGGCGCAGCCTGTATTTTGCGATGTGGCTGCTGGTACTCGGCATGTCGGCCTGGGGCATTTATGCCGACCTGGCCGGCGGCCTGGAACTGCAGGTGGCCTGCCTTGGCGACACCCTGCGCTATACGACCAGCGCGCCGCCGCCCCAGTTCTGCAGCCCTGACCAGGTATCGCTGCCCAGCCATGGTCCGCCGATCCCGTCGATTGCCGTGGTGGTCGTGGGCACCATCATCGGCGCCCTGCTGTGGCGCGCGGCAGGCTGGCCCTGGCTCATGCTCGCGTCCGTGTTCATGTTTTTCGCCTCCGGAGCGCCCAAGGCCAACCTCGGACCGACGATCGGCAACTTGGGCGAGATCGTGCTGCAGGCGGCGTTCGCTGCCACCCTCTGGCGTTTCAGCCGACCGCGGTCGAACGGCTGAGCGCATTGCGCCGGCGGGCGCGGCTTTGCTAGGTTGGTCTCGTCACCGGCCGGGCCGGACGGACTGCAGGTATCTTGAAAACAATAATCGCGCTGCTGCTGCTCGCAGCATCCGCCAGCGGAGCGGGAGAACTGGTTACGCAACTGCCCATCGGTGATCCCGAGCGTCGCGACCGCAGCGCCGCGGTAGTCGTCGACACGGTAACCGACACGCGGCGCGACGAGCGCATCACCGTCAACCAGATGGTCGAGCGCCTCGCTGATACAAGTCTGCTGTTTTTCGGTGAGAACCACACCGACATGGACTTCCACCGCGCGCAGCTGCAGCTGATCTCATCACTGCATCGCGCCGGACGCGAAGTCATGATCGGCCTGGAGATGTTCCCCTACACGCTGCAGGCAGAGCTTGACCGCTGGACTGCCGGGGATATCAGCGAGGCCGAGTTCCTCGACGCGGCCGACTGGTACGGCAGCTGGGGCTATCGCTGGGAATACTATGCCGACATTTTCCGTTTCGCGCGCGACGAAGGTCTGCAGATGATCGGCATCAACGCACCGCGCAACGTGATCAAGGCCGTGCGCACGCAAGGCTTCGACGGACTCACCGAAGAAGACCTGGAGCACATTCCGACGACCGTGGACACCAGCAGCGACGATCACCGGCGACTGTATCGCGCCTACTTCGAGGATGACGACTCGATTCACATGCAGCTTTCCGACGAGCAGTGGGAAGGCATGTTCCGGGCGCAGACTACCTGGGACGCGGTGATGGGCTGGAACGCCGCGCTGGCGGTGCGGCGCAACGGTGGGCCGAACACCATCATGGTGATATTGATCGGCGCCGGACACGTGACCTACGGCCTGGGCGCGGAGCGCCAGATCCGGGCGCGTTACGATGGTGGTATCGCCTCGGTAGTGCCGGTGCAGACCGTCGATCCCGATGGCGAAGAAGTGGCGGAGGTCAACGCGGCGTACGCAGACTTTGTCTGGGGCCTGCCGCCAGCCCTGCCGCCCCGATTCCCGGAACTGGGCGTATCGCTGGCCGGCCTGCTGGGCAGTCATCCGAACAAGATCATCCAGGTCAGCGAGGGGTCGGCCGCCGAGTCCGCGGGCCTCGAGGTCGGCGACCGGCTGATGAGCATCGACTCAGTACCGGTCGATTCGCTGGGCACGCTGCGTGCCGCAATGGCCGGCTACTATTGGGGCGACAGCGCAGAGGTAGAATTGCTTCGTGAAGAACGG
>CBFCXA010000039.1:0-12287 GCA_965601985.1 uncultured Chromatiales bacterium
GGAAGGCCGCGCAACGGGCCTGGCAGATGCGCAGATAGAAATAGACAGTCTCCGTGATTCGCTGATGGTGACCCTCGACGCGCTCGCCCGGCCCTTCGATGAACTCGAATACGAGGTCGAGAAACAGCTTATCGCGCTCGTCCGGGCCGTTTCACGCCAATTGGTGCGACGCGAGCTAAAGAGCGCCCCGGGCGAAGTCGTCGGACCGATACGGGCAGCGCTGGACGCACTGCCGGTGGGTAGCCGTGAGGTAGTAGTCCGTTTGCATCCAGAGGACGCACAGCTGGTTTCAGCGCTCCTGAAAACCGAAGGCGCGATGACGCCCTGGTCGATCCAGGCGGACCCGTTGCTGGAGCGCGGCGGCTGCGAAGTCATCAGCGAGACCTCCGAGGTGGACGGGAGGTTGGAAACACGCCTCGGCCGGGTTATCGCAAATATGTTCGAGGACCAGCGCGACGACTCGAGCGACGAACCACGCAGCGACTATGAACCCGCATGAGGTCTCACGCCGTGCTTCCGAGCGCGGCGCTCGCTGGGCGAAAAGACTCGCCAGGTTGCGCACTCGCGTGCAGCCACCGCCGCTGGTCGTCGAAGGCAAGCTTTCGCGCGTTACCGGCATGACGTTGGAAGCCAGCGGATGCGAAGCTGCTCTCGGTGCCCGCTGCCTGATCGAGATTCGGGGTAACCGTCGGGTCGAGGCGGAGGTCGTCGGCTTTGGCGCGGACAATCTCTACCTGATGCCGTTGGAGGATCTGCGTGGCCTGCGCCCGAATGCGCGAGTGATCCCAACCCTGACGACCGCGAGCGTGCCGGTAGGCGACGCGCTTCTCGGGAGGGTCATCGACGGCGCGGGCCAGCCGCTGGACGGACGCGGCCCCCTGCGCTGCGGTGCGCGTGCACCGCTGGAGGGCTGCCCCATGAATCCGCTGTCGCGCCAGCCGATCACCGAGGCGCTGGACGTCGGCGTGCGCTCCATCAATGCATTGTTGACCACCGGCCGCGGGCAACGGCTGGGCCTGTTCACCGGCCGCGGCATCGGCGCGAGCAGCCTGCTGGCGATGATGACGCGGTTCAGCGCCGCAGACGTCGTCGTAATCGGACTGATCGGTGAGCGCGGTCGCGAAATCAAGGAGTTTGTCGAGGACAACCTGGGCGGCGCCGGTCTGGCACGCGCCGTGATCGTGGCCGCGCCGGCCGACCGTTCGCCACTGATGCGCGTGCACGGCGCCTTGAGCGCGACCAGCATCGCCGAGTATTTCCGCGATCAGGGGAAAGACGTACTGCTGCTGATGGATTCGCTGACGCGTTTCGCGCAGGCGCAGCGCGAGATCGGTCTGGCCATTGGCGAGCCGCCGGCGACCCGGGGCTACCCGCCGTCGGTATTCGCGCGCCTGACGCAGTTGGTCGAACGAGCGGGCACCCGCGTCGCGGACCGCGGCTCGATCACGGCCTTCTACACGATACTCGCCGACGGTGACGAAGAGCAGGACCCGGTAATCGACGCTGCGCGGGCGGTCCTCGACGGTCACGTGATGCTGTCGCGACAAATCGCCGACAGTGGCATCTACCCGCCGGTGGACCTGGAAGCATCGGTCAGCCGCTCGATGCTCCGCGTGGCTTCGCCGGAGCAATTGCGAGCCGCGCAGCGCTTCCGCGAAGTGAACTCCTATTACCTGCGACATCGCGACCTGATAGATGTCGGCGCGTACCGCATCGGTGCCGATGCCCAGCTCGACCGCGCGGTCGCTCTCTGGCCGCGAATCGAAGCGTTCCTGACCCAGGACCAGAATCAGCCGGTCGGTCTTCCACAGAGCATCGGCGAGCTCACCGAGTTGATCAGCGAGCCGATGCGCGCGGATACGCAGCCAAGCGGCCGGTCCGCACCGCCACCATCCGGATCCCGGCATGCGGGTTAACAGCAAGGAGCAACTGCCAGGAAGCTGGGACATGACTGACGAAACCAAAGCCACGGTCACCGCCCGTGCCGGGACCGTGAACGACGACTGCCGGGCCGAAATCTGCACGGGGGTGGCGCGCCATGCCAGCGACTGACCAGGCGCCGATACACCTGGCCAATCAGGCCGGGAACCTGAGCCAGGGTCGCATGCCGGGCCCTGTAAAAGTAATTGCAGTGACCGGCGGCGCAGGCAAGACCAACATCGCAGCCAACCTGTCCGTCGCGCTGTCCATGCTTGGCCGGCGCGTGATGCTGCTCGACGCTGACATGGGCCTGGCCAATGTGGATGTGCTGTTCGGATTGCAGCCGCGGCACAATCTTGCCGATGTGTTCCGCGGCGAGCGTGGGCTCGCTGAGATCATCGTCAACGGTCCGGCTGGGGTGAAAGTCGTGCCGGGTGCGTGCGGAATCAGTGAGATGGCGAACCTGACGCCGGCTCATCATACCGGGCTGATCGGTGCTTTCAGCGAACTCACCGATGATCTCGATACGCTCATCGTCGATACAGCGGCCGGCATCTCCGACGGCGTGCTGCGCTTCGCGGAAGCGGCGCACGAAACCCTGATGGTAGTCTGCGACGAGCCCACCTCAATCACCAATGCCTACGCCATCATCAAGCTGCTGAGCGCCGAGCGTGGCGTCGGTCGTTTCCGCATCGTTACCAACATGTCCCGCCAGCGCGGTGGCGGCAAGGCCACGTTCGAAAAGCTGTCTCGGGCAACCGACCGGTTCCTGGATGTGACCCTGGATCACGCGGGCAGCATCCCATACGACGACAGGGTGTGGCGCGCGATACAACTGCAAACGCCCGTGATCAAGGCCTTTCCTGCCAGTCATGCCGCCGGCGCACTGCAGAAACTTGCACGTCGTGTCGAACAATGGGACGTACAGAGAACTGCCCGGGGCAATATCGAGTTTTTCGTCGAGCGTTTCCTGAAGCGAGCGCCTCATCAGGAGTGCTCGACGGCATGAGCACGGTATGCGAATACGAACAGACCGTACCGGAATCCAGCGAGATTCTCGTCGAGCGTCACGCACCGCTGGTCAAACGGATCGCGGTGCATTTACTCGGGCGTTTGCCAGACGGCATCGAGATCGACGACCTGATTCAGGCGGGCCTGATCGCGCTGCTCGGCGCTGCTCGTAGTTATTCTGCCGAAAAAGGGGCGAGTTTCGAAACCTACGCGAGTATTCGAGTACGCGGCGCAATGCTGGACGAAGTCAGGGCCAATGACTGGGCGCCTCGCTCGGTCTACCGCAAGCAGCGGCAGCTGAACGCAGCGATCCAGGCGGTCGAGAGCCGCAGCACCAAGCGCGCGGGCGCGAAGGAGATCGCCGAAGAACTCGGCCTCTCGCTGGACGAGTATTTCTCAATGCTGAGTGCGACCAGCACAGCACGCATGTTCAGTCTGGACCAGGCGGAACACGGCAGCGACGTCGCCGCCGAGCGCCGGATCGACCACACAGCAAATCCGTTAGCAGAGCTGGAATCAGAGGAGTTCCGCGAGGCCATGGCTGCGGCGGTGGGCAAGTTACCGGAGCGCGAAGCCCTGATGATGGCTCTGTACTACGATGAGGAACTAAATCTCAAGGAAATCGGCGCGGTGCTCGGGGTCAGCGAATCGCGCGTGTGCCAGATTCACACGCAGGCACTGGCCCGATTGCGGTCCCGACTCCAGGGCTGGTCAGGGGCAATCGGGGCACGCAACTGACGCTGGCAGGGACGCCAGGATCAGAAGGGCCTGCGTCCGGCCAGCAGGACCGAAAGACGTGAAACAGATCTCAGCGATCGCCGGAGGCCCGCGTAGAATCCCGACAAGACATAAGTCCAATGGAGAAGGCGTGCCTTCATGCGCCGAAAAACGCGCCCGGCATGACGGGTACGGCCTGTCCTGATCGCTCGCCTTCCGGAGAAAGTCCGGGGCTGCAGTCGCCAGGAGAATAGAGAGAGCAACGAGACCATGTCCCAGGTGCCTGAGGAAATCGCGGTCCGCCTGAAGACCTGTGCCGGGTTTTCATCGCTCCCTCCTGTCGCGATGACACTTATAGAACTCGCCCGGAATGCGGAGATCGTTCTCGACTCTGTCGCCGACATACTCGGCGGCGAACCTGCCATTGCGGGCAAGGTCATGTGCATCGCCAATTCCGAGCTGTACGCGCGTCGCCGCCGTAGCTCGAATCTCCGCCAGGCCCTGATCGTACTTGGCCTCAGCGCTACGCTGACTCTGGCGCTTGGCTTCACCCTCGTCGCCACCCTGCGCAAGAGGCCGACCAAGGGATTCGACTTCGACGCGTACTGGCGCCGCGCACTCGTCGCAGCAACCTGGGGCAAGCTGCTGTCAGGCGAACTGGGCCGCCGGGACACGGAGGAAATCTTCCTCGGCTGCCTTCTGCAGGATATTGGCATGCTGGCGATCGACGAGATCGCCCCCGAAGTCTACGACGGCATCGACCCGTTCCGGCTCAATCACGGCCGCATTTCCCAGCACGAAAGAACACAGATCGACACCGATCATCGCGCGATCGGTTCGTGGATGCTGGAAAACTGGAACATGCCGGACAACCTGGTGCAAGCAGTCAGCCACAGCCACGACCTGACCGCCGCAGGTGTCGATGCCGAGCACAAGAGCTACGTACGCGCCATCGCGATGTCGGGCGAACTGGCGGACCTCTGGGTCGGAAACCCTGACGAAGTCAGTATCCACAGGGCCGGACAGGAAGCGCATCGACACCTCGGCATCCTGCCCAACCGCCTGGCCGAGATGTTCGACATCATCCGTGAGCAACTCCCGGTCGCGGAAAGCATCTTCGAGATGGAGCTGTTCGACGAGAACCACCTGCAGGACATCACCGACACGGCGCGCGAGATCCTGATGATCCGCAATCTGCATCAGCTGTCGGAAAGTCGCGACCTCGAAGAGCAGAGGTCTCAGCTGGAATCGGAAAACAACCTGCTGCAACAGGAAGCGGGCAGCGACGGCCTGACCGGTGTGCACGATCGGCGCTTCTTCGAGGAAACGGTAGACAAGGAGTTCACCACTGCCGGACGGGACGACTGGCCGCTCAGCATAATCCTAGTCGACGTCGACCGCTTTATGCAGATCAATGACAATCACGGCCGCCAGGCCGGCGACAAAATCCTGCGCCAGGTGGCCAGTCTGCTGAAAAGCAGCGTTCGGGAGAGCGATATCGTCGCCCGCTACGGCGGCGATGAGTTCGTATTGCTGCTGCCAGGACTCGCCCGCGACGGCGCGGAAGCCATCGCGCAGCGCATGATCGAGGACGTCCGCAAGTCGACAGTCAGTGGTGCCGATGGTGAAGCGGTATCGATCACGCTGTCACTGGGCATTGCTACCTACGACACCGAAAGTGGCTTTGGAGATTCTGCCGCCCTGCTGGCAGCGGCGGACGAGGCGCTCTACCACTCCAAGCGCAACGGCCGCGATCAGCTCACCAGCTACGAGGCTATCCAGGCCGCGTGATTCGCGTCGAGCCCCGCTGCCTCACTCGCGCCTGGCGCTGATGCCGTAACGCTTCATTTTTTCCGCCAGCGTGGTCCGGCGAATCTGCAGGGATTCGGCCGCATGCGCGACGACGCCGTCGGCGGCATGCAGCGCGCGTCGGATCAGCGCGATTTCCACCCGCTCCAGGTACTCCTTCAGGGACACGCCCTCGGCCGGCAGCTCGAAATCCTGCGGCTGCGGCCCGGACGCACGGGTGGTGGCAACTTCCTCGCGATCGGAGTCGCGCAGCGGCGCGTTCGCGGTGTAGCGCGTCGGCAGTTGCGCGATATCGACACTGCCCCCCGGATACAGGACGCAGAGCCGCTCCATCAGGTTGGACAACTCGCGGATATTGCCGGGCCAGGGATAGTGCTTGAGAACCCGCACCGCGCCCGGCGTCAGCGTGACTGACTGGCCGGATGTCTGCCGGCTGCGCTCGGCGACATTTTCGACCAGCTCGGCCAGATCATCGAGGCGGTCGCGCAGCGCCGGCAGCTCGATCGGGAATACGTTCAACCGGTAGAAGAGGTCTTCGCGGAACTTGCCGTCGCGAATCGCGGTTTCGAGGTCACGATGCGTGGCCGCGACGATGCGCACATCGCAACTGCGGCTCCTGTTGCTGCCGACACGCTCGTAGACCCGCTCCTGCAGCACGCGCAACAGCTTTACCTGCATCGGCAGGCTCATGTCGCCGATCTCGTCGAGAAACAGGGTGCCGCCCTCGGCCGCTTCGAAACGCCCGATGCGAGTGGCGATGGCACCGGTAAAAGCGCCTTTCTCGTGACCGAACAACTCGCTTTCCAGCAAGTCGGCAGGAATCGCGCCGCAATTGACCGGCACGAAGGGCTGGTCGCAGCGATCCGACAGGTCGTGGATATAGCGGGCAGCCCACTCCTTGCCGGTGCCCGACTCGCCGGTGATCAGGACATTGGTCGTGAAGCCGGCAACCTGCTCCAGCATGCGCCGGACCTGGGCCATACGCTGGCTGCTGCCGGTCGGAAAGTACGCGGATTCGACGGCGGGCGAAGTCGTGGCGGTTTCGGCGTCGGCGATCGCCGCCGTCTGGCTGCTCATGGTCATGGACCTCCCCTGGCGCTGCGTGCCGCCGGAGTCGGACGGCAATGCCAAAAATCCGGCAGTCAGCCCGCGAACCCCGGGAATTCTGCCCGTGCCCGGTAACGGGCGCGTGAACATAATTGGCTAAAAATCCTGATTAGTCAATTATCTGCCGGATATTCATCAGCCAGTTTTGAATAGAGTACGGCGCTGATCCGCATGCCAGGGACCCGGGTGGCGACAATTCCTTGGCAAACAGCAATCCGGCAGAACGCGGGTCTGCGGCGAGCCTAACCGCTGTGATACATCAGCACCGGCAGCTTCGAACGGCGCAGCATGTGGTCGGTCAGCCCGCCGAAGATCAGTTCGCGCAGCCGGTGACGACTGTAGGCGCCCATCAGCAGCACGTCGGCGCCCTGCTTTGCGTAGGCCGACTCGATGTCGGACGCGGTGTCGCGGCCTCGCCCGCGATAAATCTCCGCCTCGATGCGATGGTGCGCAAGATAGCGCTGCAGGTGGCTGGCCTTCGGGCCAAGGCCGCCTTCGCGCCCGGATACCGCGATGCCGACCGAGTCCGCCGCAGTCAGCAGCGACATGCACATGCCCACGGTCTCGCTGGCCTCAGCGCTCTGGTTCCAGGCGATCAGCACATTGCGCGCCGGTTTCACCACGCGTTGCTGTGGCAGGACCAGCAGCGGCCGGCAGGCATGCAGCAAGGCTTCCATCAGGAACAGCGACGCCAGTTTGCCGCCGCGGCCGGACGGTCGTGACAGAACCAGCAGGTCCGAGGTCGGACCGATGATCGGCATCAGTTTGTCCGGCGAACCGACCCGAGTCTGGAATATCGCCACCGGTTCTCCGTCGGCCGCCGGCTTGCGCGCGACCCGGTAGCCGGCGCGCTCCGCGCGTGCCCGGAACAGGTCCTCGGCATCCGCGCTGAGCCGCTCGGCATTCCAGCCCTTGGTCAATGCCTGCCAGTCGGCACCGGAACTGCGCATCAGCGACGGCATGCGTACCTCGCTCTCGCGATGCGGGCGAATGTGGCAGCCGATCACGTCCGCGCCCAGGCGCTGGCCGAGATCGAAGGCAGAATCGAGCGCCCGTGACGACTCGGGGCGATTGGCGACAGGGACCAGGATTACACGCATGCGCAAGCTCCAGCGATAACAGTCTTGATGATATAACGATGCCATGCAGCCCGCGCCCAGCAGCAAACTGCCCGATGTCGGCACCACGATTTTCACTGTGATGTCGCAGCTGGCCGCGGATCACGGCGCCGCGGACCTGTCGCAGGGCTTTCCCGATTTCTCGGCGCCCGACGGCTTGCTGGAGCGGGTCAGCTACCACCTGAAAGCCGGTCACAACCAGTACGCGCCAATGGCCGGCCTGCCGGCGCTGCGTGCGGAGATAGCGAGGAAGACCGAGACGCTCTACGGCCGGCCCACGGATGCCGACAGCGAAGTCACGGTGACGTCCGGCGCGACCGAGGGCCTGTTCTCCGCGATCGAGGCCTTCGTGCATCCGGGCGACGAAGTCATCGTCTTCGATCCGGCTTTCGACAGCTATGACCCGGCGATCCGGCTCGCCGGCGGCCAGGCGCGGCACCTGCCGCTGACCGGCGAGGACTTTGCCATCGACTGGCAGCGGGTCAGCGATAAGCTCGGCGCCCGCACCCGCATGCTGATCATCAATAATCCCCACAATCCGACCGGCGCCGTGCTGGCCGACCGGGACATCGCGGCGCTGCGCGAGCTCTTGGATCGCCATGACCTGCTCGTACTCGCCGACGAAGTTTACGAGCACATGGTTTATGACGGCCGCGAACACCTGAGCCTGCTTCGCTACCCGGACATTGCCGCGCGCAGTATCACGGTATCGTCTTTCGGCAAGACCTATCACGCCACCGGCTGGAAGATCGGCTATGTCGTCGCCCCGCCGGAACTCACGCTGGAATTCCGCCGCATTCACCAGTTCGTCCAGTTCTGCGTCGCCACGCCACTGCAGTACGCGCTGGCCGATTTCCTCGCGTCCGACCCACAGCATTACCTCGAGCTGGCCGACTTCTACCAGGCAAAGCGCGACCGGTTCTGTGCGCTGATGGCGGACTCGCGCTTCCGCCTGCGGCCGTCCGCGGGCACGTATTTTCAGCTGGCCGACTACACGGGCGTCAGCGCGCTGGCGGACGTCGAGTTCAGCCGCGAACTGACCACGCGACGAGGCGTGGGCTGCATCCCGGTGTCGGTGTTCCAGGCCGAGGTGCCGACAGACCAACGGCTGCTGCGCTTCTGTTTTGCCAAACATGACCAGACGCTGGCGCAAGCCGCGGAGCGACTGTGCGCGATCTGACCCTGAGCCTGGTGCAGACACCGCTGCACTGGCATGATCCGACCGCGAATCGTGCGGCCATCGAAACGCTGCTCGACGCGACCCCGCGCGACAGTGGCCTGGTGGTGTTGCCGGAAATGTTCACTACCGGCTTCACCATGGACGCGGCGGCACAGGCCGAAACCATGCAGGGGTACACCCTGGCCTGGCTGCGCGAGCAGGCTGCCGCGCGCGGCCAGACGCTGACCGGCAGCCTCGTTATCGAAGACCAGGGCCGCTATTTCAACCGGCTGATCTGGATGCCGCCGGACGGAAAGGCCGGCTGGTACGACAAGCGCCACCTGTTTCGCATGGCCGGCGAGCAGGAAGTCTATACCGCCGGACGAGCCCGCCGCATATTCTGCCTCGGCGACTGGCGCGTATTGCCGCTGGTCTGTTATGACCTGCGCTTCCCGGTCTGGAGCCGCGGCGCGGACCAGTTCGACCTGCTGCTGTACGTGGCCAACTGGCCGGCTGCACGCCGCTCGGCCTGGACCACGCTGCTGCCGGCCCGCGCGGTCGAGAATCTCTGCTATGCCGCCGGCGTCAATCGCGTCGGCAGCGATGCCAGGGACATCGACTACGCCGGCGACAGCGGCGCCTGGGATTTTTTCGGCAACAGCTTGATCGATGCGGGCGACACCGCCGGCGTTTTCACGATCACGCTCGGCGGCGCGAGGCTGATGCGCTATCGAGAAAAATTCCCGGCGCACCACGACGCCGACCGTTTCTCGCTGGCTGACGTCGAAGCGGACCTGCCACCGACACCCGATTGACAGTGGAACGCGGCCGGGGAGAAGCTGCCGGCTCTTCGCACGGAGCCCGGCGATGCGCCGCTTGCTAGTCTTTCAGCACGTTGCCCACGAGATTCTCGGCACCCTGGATCCGCTGCTGCGCGATGCGGGTTTTCGCATTCGGTATGTAAATTACAGCCGGCAGCCGGAGGCGGAACCGTCGCTCGATCGCTATCACGGGCTCGTGGTGCTCGGCGGACCGATGAACTGCGACCAGGTCGATCGCTATCCGCATCTGCAGCGAGAGGTCGAAGCCATACAACAGACCATTGACGCGGGCAGGCCGGTGCTCGGTATCTGCCTGGGCTCGCAACTGATTGCTCGCGCGCTGGGCGCACGCGTGCGCAAGAACCCGGTCAAGGAAATCGGCTGGTACGACCTCGAGCCCACCGAGGCCGGCCGCAGCGACCCGGTGTTCGGCCGGCTCGACGGCAGGCAGAAGATCTTCCAGTGGCATGGCGACACCTTCGACATCCCCGATCACGCGGTGCGGCTGGCATCGTCGCCGGACTGCCGCAATCAGGCGTTTCGTTATGGTGAAAACGTCTACGGGCTGCAGTTCCACCTGGAAGTCGACCAGCCGATGATCGAGCGCTGGCTGCTCAACGGCGGCAACCAGCGCGAAATCGCCGACCACTGGGACCCAGACGAGAAAATCGGGGAGATCAGGCGCGACACCGAGCGCTACATCGACGCATCGCTGGCTATCGGGCGCGAGCTGTTCGGCGCCTACATCGGCGGGCTGCATCAGCGCCGCCGCCGCACCGCATTGCCGTCGCGCTGACCGCGAGGCGGGCTGGTAATAGCCGGCCGCCGCCCCCATAACTGCGTGTCAGGCGACGGGAAAATGCACCGCAGCATGGCCTGCAATGCAACTGCATTGCCGAAGGGCCGGGCCGGCAACTAACATTTTCCCTATCGCGCGTAACGCCGGGATCGACATGAGCACAGCCGCCATCAGCAAGCCGGGCCTCGGGCACGCCGATCTGGCCATCGAGGGCATGACCTGCGGGGCCTGTGCGACGCGCCTGGAAAAAGCACTGCGACGCGTGCACGGCGTGCGGGACGCGAACGTCAATTTCGCACTGGAGCGCGCCGCGATCGACTTTGCCGCCGACCAGACCGACCTCCCGGGCCTGGCCGACGCGGTCGCCCGGGCCGGTTTCCAGGTTGGCCATGAGCATTTCAGTTTTCCGATCGAAGGCATGACCTGCAGCGCCTGCGCCACGCGGGTGGAAAAAGCCCTGCGCCGTCAACCGGGTGTGACCGAGGCAAACGTCAACCTGGCGCTGGAACGCGCGGATGTGCAGGTGGTTTCCGGCGGCGCCGGGCTGGAGGCGCTGGCCGCCGCGGTCGAACGTGCCGGCTACCACGCGCGCATCGTCAGCGCGGCCGAAGAACAGGCGCGCGCCGACGAGGAACACCGGGCCCGCGAACAGGCCCGCCTGCGTCGCGAACTCTTGATTCTGATCGTTTCCGCACTGCTGACGCTGCCGCTGGTCGTGCAGATGATCACGCATTTCCAGATGCTCGCGGGCTTCGGTGGACGCATGATCAGCCTGTCGCCCTGGCTGGAACTCATGCTGGCCACGCCGGTGCAGTTCGTGATCGGCGCGCGTTTCTATCGCGGCGCCTGGAACGCGCTGAAGAATCGCTCCGGCAACATGGACGTGCTGGTAGTCATGGGCACCAGCGCGGCCTATGGCTACAGCGTATACCTGCTCTCGACTCTCGGCGATGCGGCCCGCGGCCAGCTGTACTTCGAAGCTTCCGCGGTCATCATCACGCTGGTACTGCTCGGCAAGTTCATGGAGTCGCGCGCCAAGCGTGGCACCACCGCGGCGATTCGCCAGCTGATGGACCTGCGCCCGGAGACCGCCCGTGTGCGCGCAGCCGACGGCAGCGAGACCGAGTTGCCGATTGCCGAGGTTCGCAGCGGCGCCATCGTGGTAATCCGCCCCGGGGAACGCGTGCCGGTCGACGGCGAGGTCGTGGCCGGTACAAGCGAACTCGACGAAGCCCTGATCACCGGCGAGAGCCTGCCGGTCGAGAAGACCGAGGGCGACAGCGTGACCGGCGGTGCGATCAACGGCACAGGCCTGCTGGAAGTGCGCGCCACGAACGTCGGCGAGGACTCGACGCTGGCACGCATCATCCGCCTGGTCGAGAACGCCCAGGCCGGCAAGGCGCCGGTGCAGCGGCTGGTCGATCGCATCAGCGAAATCTTCGTGCCGACAGTTGTGGTCATCGCAAGCCTGACTTTCGCCGGCTGGTATTTCACCGGCGGCGGTTTCGAATCGGCGCTGGTCGCGGCAGTGTCGGTGCTGGTCATCGCCTGCCCCTGCGCACTGGGCCTGGCCACGCCGACCGCGATCATGACCGGCACCGGCGCGGCCGCGCGCTCGGGCATCCTGATCAAGGACGTGGAATCGCTGGAACGCGCGCATCGGCTCAACGCGATCATTTTCGACAAGACCGGCACACTCACCATAGGCCGGCCGCGGGTCACTGCACTGCAGGCACTCCGCGGCAGTGAAGAGGAGATGCTCAGGCTGGCGGGCTCGGTGCAGCGTGGCAGCGAGCACCCGCTGGCGCAGGCGCTGCTGGCCGAGG
>CBFCXA010000040.1:0-12089 GCA_965601985.1 uncultured Chromatiales bacterium
TCCTGCAGCACGCTGAACGCGGTGTTGCTGGCGCCGAAATCCACTACCGCAATCAGGTGGTCCATGCCGCTGTCGGGCATCTGGTGGGCGAGCAGCGCACAGGCGTTCTCGAGTGCGAAAGCCTCTACATCGACCACTCGCGCGGTCAGCCCGGCCGCTTCTACTGCAGCACGGCGCTGGTCGACGTTCTCGGTGCGCGTCGCTACCAGCAGTACATCGTTCATTTCCGGGTCGTTTGCCGACGGGCCCAGGACTTCGAAGTCGAAGCTGACTTCTTCCATCGGGAACGGGATGTACTGGTCCGCCTGGATTTCCACCTGGCCTTCGAGTTCGTTCTCGCCGAGGCTGCGCGGCATCTGAATCACCTTGGTGATTGCTGCGTCGCCGCTGATGGCAATCGCGACGTCCTCGCTGCCCGACCCGGCGCGCTTGATCGCCCGGCGCACCGCTTCGCCGACCGCGTCGGCATCCACGATGGTCTTCTCACTGATCGAGTTCGGCGGCGTCGGTTCCGCCGCGTAACATTCGACGCGATGTGACCGGCCCGCTGCCGCAAGCTCGATGAGCTTGATGGACGACGTGGTTATGTCAAGCCCGATGAGTGGCTTGGATCGTGACCCGAAAAGCACTCGTATTCCCTTCTAAGTCCGCAGCTTGCGGAGACAAAGTCGCCCACCATATGAACAACTGCATTTAACTATATATCCAGAGACAGTGGAAGTACTGTGGCGCAAGTCGCATTTTGCCGCTGATTCCCCGACGCGGCTGCCGGTGAACTTGGCCAAAAAACAACAACTCGGAGAGTTTGCGTGCCTGGATCGGAGTCCGGCGGAGGTACAGATCCGGGGGAACATCGCCGTCCCCGCTGGTCTGGCAGCCCCGCTGTCCTAGGATTCAAGCCCGAAACGACGCACCCCGTCGTTGTTTCAGGTCCCGTAGACCGGTAGCTTTGCGCCCCCGCTTTTCAACGGGTATGCCCAAAAACGGCTATCAATATGCATAATCGACCCAGCCAAGGCAAGGGATTGTCCCTGCATTTTTCATGAGCTTATGGAGCAGAATTCTGCTGGTCCTCACCGGACTGGCGGTCAGTCTTGCGCTGGCAGGCGCAGCCACCGTGGCGGGTGCCTTCTACTACTTCGAGCCGGGCCTGCCGTCGGCCGAAACCATGCGCGACCTGCAGCTGCAGACGCCACTGAAGATCTACAGCCGTGACGGCCGGCTCCTCGACCAGATCGGCGAGAAGCGCCGCACCCCCGTGGAGTACGCCGATATTCCCGAGCGCGTGGTACAGGCGTTCCTGGCCGCGGAGGACGATCGCTTCTTCGACCACCCCGGCTTCGACTACCAGGGCATCACCCGCGCCGCGCTCAACCTGCTGCTGACGGGCTCGCGCAGCCAGGGCGGCAGCACCATCACCCAGCAGCTGGCGCGTAACTATTTCCTCAGCAGCGAGCGCAGCATGGAGCGCAAGGCCAAGGAGTTGATCCTGGCGATCCAGATCGAACGCGAGTTCTCCAAAGAGGAAATCCTCGAGCTCTACCTCAACAAGATTTTCCTCGGCCAGCGCGCCTACGGCGTTGGCGCCGCAGCCGAGGTGTACTTCGGCAAACCGCTGGAGGCACTCAACATCGCGGAGACCGCAACCATCGCCGGCCTGCCCAAGGCGCCTTCCCGGGACAATCCGGTCAGCAACGTGGAGCGGGCGACTGAGCGTCGCGCCTATGTGCTCCGGCGCATGCGAGAACTCGATTTCATTACGCCAGAGCAATACCAGGCAGCGCTCGACCAGCCCGTCGAGTCGCGACTGCATGGCCCGCGCGTGGCACTTCGGGCGCCGTACGTAAGCGAAATGGTCCGCGCCGAAGTGGTGCGGCGTTTCGGCCTGGAGGCCTATACCGCCGGTTACAAGGTGGTGACCACCATCGACAGCAGCCTGCAGCGTTCAGCGTCCGCGGCTTTGCGGACCGCATTGCTGGAGTACGACCGCCGTCATGGCTATCGCGGCCCGCTGGCGCGCGACGTGCTTACCGACAACGACCCGGCGCTGGACGAGACCGCGCGGCGGCTGGCGATGGACCGGCTTATGGCCGGCTACCCGGTCTACCGGGATCTGCATCTGGCCGTGGTGACCGCAATCGATGAAGAAACCAGCAGCGCGCGGGTCTGGGTCCGCGACTATGGCTATGCGACGGTTGGCTGGGATGGCCTGCGCTGGCCGCGCTACGTAAACGACAACGTGGTCAGCGATCCGCCGGAAACCGCTGCGGATGTAGTCGCGGTCGGCGACCTCGTCCAGCTGCTCTACAGTGTCGAGAAGGGCTGGCTGCTCGGCCAGTTGCCGCAGGCGCAGGGCGCGTTCGTGGCGATGGACCCGCATGATGGCGGAGTAGTCGCGCTGACCGGCGGTTTCGACTTTGCGGTCAGCAAGTTCAATCGGGCCGTGCAGACTCGCCGCCAGCCGGGTTCGTCATTCAAGCCCTTCATCTACTCCGCCGCGCTCGAAAACGGCTTCACGCCCGCGACGCTGGTCAATGACGCGCCGGTGGTATTCGACGACGAAAATCTGGAGGACACCTGGCGCCCGGAAAATTACTCGCGACGCTTCAACGGTCCTACCCGACTGCGCGAAGCGCTGGTGCGCTCGCTGAACCTGGTATCGGTGCGCGTGCTGCTCGGCACCGGCATCGGCGATGCGGTTTCACACATCCGCGGCTTTGGCCTGCCCGACAGCGCACTGCCCCGTGACTCTTCGCTGGCGCTGGGCAGCGGCGGCGCCGCACCGCTCGACCTGGCGGCAGGCTACGCGGCATTTGCCAGCGGCGGATACAGAACCGAACCCTATCTGGTCGAGCGAGTCATCGATGCCGATGGCAAGCTGATCTACAGTGCCGACCCGGTAACGGTCTGTCCGGCCTGCGAGCGCGATGCGGACGATGTCGCGCTAGACGCACTCCGCGAACTGAACCAGGACGACGAAGCCGCCCCTGCCACGATCAGCATCCTGCCCGACGCCGCGGTCGACGGCCCGGACGCAGAAGTACCGGACTACGACAGTGTCGAGGAGATGATGGCGCATGGCGAATCCTGGCGACCCACTGCCGAAGAGACGCCACGCTTCGTTACCGGTTATGCGAACCCGGCACCGCGCGTCGTGTCGGCAGCCAATGCTTACCTGATTTACGACATGATGCGCGACGTAATCCGTCGCGGCACCGGCCGACGCGCGCGGGAACTCGGCCGCAGCGACATTGCCGGCAAGACGGGCACGTCGAATGACCGGCGCGATGCCTGGTTCAGCGGCTTCAACGGCGACCTGGTCGCTACCGCCTGGGTCGGCTTCGACCAGGAACGCTCGCTGGGCGCAGGTGAAGAAGGCAGCCGGACGGCGCTGCCGATGTGGAAGTACTTCATGGCCGATGCGCTCGACGACTCGCCGGACGCAACCATCGAGCGACCGGCCAGCGTGGTCACGGTACGCATCGATCCGGAATCCGGCCTGATCGCGCCGGCCGGTTTCAGCGGCGCGATGTTCGAGATATTCGAGGAAGGCCGGCTGCCTGACCGCCTGGCCGAGGAACCGCCGCCGCTTTTCTCCGGTGTCGAAACGCCGGTCGTCGAAGACGAATCAATTTTCTAGCGGAGCATCGCCATGCCCGGCAAACGAACTGGCCGTCGCGGCGAGCAGCAGCGCGCCGCCATCGCCGAGGAGGCCGCGCGCCTGATGCTCGAACACGGCCTGGCCGACTACCGCGCTGCCAAGTCCCGCGCGCTGGAACGCCTGGGCCTGGGCAGCAACGCGCCGCTGCCGGGTAACGACGAGATCGAAGCCGCACTGGCGGCGCGTCAAAGAATATTTCGCAGCGATACCCAGGACGGGCTGATCGAACAGCTGCGCCGCGACGCGCTGGAGGTGATGGAAGGCCTGGAGGAATTTCAGCCGCTGCTGGTGGGTCCGGTGCTGAGCGGCAACGCGACGGATCATTCCTCGATCGACCTGCACCTGTTCGCCGATGCACCCGAAGTCGTCGCCGCGCAGCTCGATCTGCTGGGCTACGGCTTCAAAAGCATTCAGTTGCGCCATCGCTGGCGGCGCGGCGAGAGCGAACAGCTGCCAGGCTACCGCGTGTTCGCGGGCGACAACGAATGCCTGATCAGCGTGTTTCCAATGAAGCGGCGCGGGCACGCACCGCTGAGCCCGGTGGACGGAAAGCCAATGAAACGCGCCGGCCCGCGCGACGTCGCGGCACTGCTGGACGACGCTACGGGCGAGAAACTCAGCGTGAGCTGACGTTCACGTAGTCGCGGAGTTCCGGGCCGGTATACAACTGTCGCGGCCGGCCGATGCGGCCTTCCGGATCCGCGATCATCTCGCGCCAGTGCGCGACCCAGCCGACCGTGCGCCCGATCGCGAACATGACCGTGAACATCGAGGTCGGCAGGCCGAGAGCGCGGTAAATAATGCCCGAGTAGAAATCGACGTTCGGATACAGGCGTTTCTCGATGAAGTACTCATCCTGAAGCGCGATTTCCTCGAGCCGTAGCGCCAGGTCGAACAGCGGCGTATCGACGCGACCCAGCTGGTCCAGAACCCGGTGCGCGGCGCCGCGGATGATGGTCGCGCGCGGATCGAAGTTCTTGTACACGCGGTGTCCGAAACCCATGAGGCGGAACGGATCGTCGCGATCCTTGGCCTTGGCGACGTACTTGTCGATGTTCGCGACCGTGCCGATTTCCTCGAGCATGCGCAGCACGGCCTCGTTGGCGCCACCGTGCGCCGGACCCCACAGCGCCGAGATGCCCGCAGCGATCGCCGAGTAAGGATTGGCCCCGGAGCTGCCGGCCAGGCGTACCGTCGAGGTAGAACAGTTCTGTTCGTGATCGGCATGCAGCGTGAACAGCAGGTCGATGGCATCGGCGACGACAGGATTGACCTCGTAGTCTTCCGCCGGAACGGAGAAGAACATCTGCAGCAGGTTGGCCGCGTAACCCAGATCGTTCCTGGGGTACATGAACGGCTGCCCTACCGAGTGCTTGTAGGCGGCCGCGGCGATGGTCGGAAGCTTGGCAATAATCCGGTGCGCAAATATTTCGCGGTGGCGCTCGTTATGAATGTCGGTCGTGTCGTGATAGAAGGCCGACATCGACGCGACCACGCCGGCAACCATGGCCATCGGGTGCGCGTCGTAATGGAAACCATTGAAGAACCGCAGGATCGTTTCATTGATCATCGTGTGATAACGAATCGAATGATCGAAGGCCTCGAGCTCGTCCGCGGTCGGTAATTCTCCGTTCAGCAGCAGATACGCGACTTCGATAAAGCTGCTTTTCTCGGCCAGCTGCTCGACCGGATAGCCGCGATAGAGCAGAACGCCCTCGTCACCGTCGATATAGGTGATCCTGCTTTCGCAGCTCGCGGTCGAGGCGAAGCCCGGGTCGTAGGTGAACACGCCCTGCTGGCCATATACCGACCGTATGTCGACTACCTCCGGGCCGATAGTGCCCGAGCGCACGGGTAGCTCCATGGCTTCGTCCGAACCGACAGGGCCTAGCTGATAGGTCTTGTTTCCGCTCATCTGGTTCTTATCCGGCTAATACACACGAGGGCGCCGGCCGCCCGCTGGCAGCTAGACGCTCGGGAAAGCCCCGGGAACTGGCCCGGGAGTCCGCAATCCGGCAAGAACGGGCCGATCCTCCCTACCCGTTCTGCAGCGGCGGGGCCCCTGCGAGGGGCCCGACATTATAAATTAGGCGCCGGGTTCTTGCACGGCAGCGGCGGAGCCGTCAGCCGCTGAGACCATATTTGCGACGGAACTTGTCCACGCGGCCCGCGGTATCGACGATTTTCTGCTTACCGGTATAGAAAGGATGACAGGCGGAGCAGACTTCGATGTGCAGCTCGTCGCTCAGGGTCGAACGGGTGTTGAATTCGTTTCCGCAACTACAGATGACCTTGATCTCCTGGTAGTCGGGATGCGTGTCGGCTTTCATGTCGATGTTCCGCTGGCTGCGGGCCGCAGCGGCCCGCGAAAAATGGTGGCGAATCTTAGCCGCTGGCCGGGTCACATTCAATCACTCTCTGCCGGGTGACCTTATTCACAATTTCTGTGGATAACTCTGTGGACTAAGCGGCGAAGTCACCGCCAAAGAATTGTCCAAGCAACAAAAACGTCAAATTGGTCAAGAATTGCTCAAACGGGCATGCGCAATGAAAATCAATAGCTTAGCTAATTTAACGAGCCCGTTATGTTATCTCCGACGCGGTATCTCCATGAAATCCCATGAAACCGGGTCGGCTGTGCATAAAAGCGCCGGCTACCCCGCTATCAGGGCCACCCTGACAGCTGTTCCCGCAAGGCCATGATTGCCTTGCCTCGGTGGCTGCGCGCGTGTTTTTCGGCCGGGCTCAGCTCGGCGGCATGCCGGCCGGACTCGGGATCGATGAACAGCGGATCGTAGCCAAAGCCGCCCCGGCCCCGCGGCGTCTCGGCAATCCGGCCCACCCAGCTACCGTCGGCGATCACCGGCGCGGGATCTTTTGCGCTACGGACCAGTACGATTACACAGCGATACCTGGCAGTGCGACGGTCCGCGGGCAAGCCCTCGAGTGCTTCCAGCAGCTTGGCGTTGTTCGCTTCGTCGTCGCCGTCCGCGCCGGCATAGCGGGCCGAGTAGATGCCCGGCGCGCCGTCCAGCGCATCGACTTCCAGTCCGGAATCATCCGCGATCGCCGGCAGTCCGCTGGCTGCGGCCGCGTGACGTGCCTTGAGCAGGGCATTGGCCTGGAAACTGTCGCCGGTCTCTTCGACGCTTTCGATACCGAGCTCGGTCTGAGCAACCAGCGACCAGTCGTCGCCGAGCAGATCCTGGAACTCGCGCAGCTTGCCGGCGTTCCCGGTAGCGACCACAACGCGCTGCGCAGCGCTCACTCCGACGCGCCCGTCGCGCGCTCCTTGCGCCAGTCATCCAGCGCGCGTCGCTGAGCCTGCATGATCTCCTCGATACCGGAAGCCGCGAGATCCAGCAGGCTGTCTAGTTCGGCACGCCGGAACGCATGCCCCTCGGCCGTGCCCTGCACCTCGATGAATGCGCCCGCGTCGTTCATGACGATGTTCATATCGGTTTCGGCAGCAGAGTCCTCGGCGTAATCCAGGTCCAGCACCGGTGCCCCAGCGTAGATGCCGACCGACACGGCGGCCACCTGGCCATGCACTGGGTTGTGCTTGATCGCGCCGCGCGCGCGTAATACCTCGACCGCCTGGCAGAGTGCGACGAAGGCGCCGCTGATCGCCGCGGTGCGCGTACCGCCGTCTGCCTGCAGCACGTCGCAGTCGAGCGTCACGGTGTTTTCGCCCAGGGCTTTCATATCGACAGCGGCGCGCAGGGAGCGGCCGATCAGGCGCTGAATCTCGACCGTGCGGCCACCCTGCTTGCCGGCCGCAGCCTCACGGCGCATGCGCGTATGCGTAGAGCGCGGCAGCATGCCGTACTCGGCCGTGACCCAGCCCCGCCCTTTGCCACGCAGGAACGGCGGCACGCCAGCCTCGACGCTGGCGGTGCACAGCACACGCGTATCGCCGAAGCGGCTCAACACCGAGCCTTCGGCATGCCGGGTGTAATTCGTATCGAAGCGAATGTCGCGCAGCCGATCCGCGGCGCGTCCGCTCGGGCGGCCGGCCGTGCTCATGACGGGTCCAGCATGCGCAGCGCTATGGCCGAGGTATTGTCGGCGTAGGGTCCGCAACTGCGCACCGCGTCTTCCCCGAGTTCGCGCAGCGACTTTGCCAGCCCATCCTCGCCGTTACCGATTCTCGCGATACGCTCGTCATCGAGCCCTGACCACAGGCCATCGGTGCAGGCGAGCAGGGTGTCGCCGGCGTTCAGGCGTTTCTGCCCGGTGATGGTCATGCCGGGTAAGCGCGCGTCGCCGCCGAGGCAGCACTCCACGTAATTGCGCATCGGGTGGTCGGCTATCTCGGTCTCGTCGATCAGCCCTTCACGCAGCAGCAGCTCCACATGTGAGTGATCGCGCGTGCGGTCGCGAACGGCGTCGCCCCGTACCAGGTAGATGCGACTGTCACCTACGTGCGCCCAATAGGCCGCGCCGTCCTGCACCAGGCAGATCGCGCAGGTCGCTCGCGGCCGCGCGTCCATCGACAGCTCGCCGCCCAGCACCACGAGGTTGTTGTGCGCACTCCCTATCGCCAGGTGCATGAAACCCTGCGGATCGAGCAGCGGCTGCGATACGCGTGAATAGGCTTTGGCGATCGTCTGGCTGGCGACTTCCGCGGCCTTTGCGCCGTCGGAATGCCCGCCCATGCCATCGATGACGATCATCAGCACGGACTCATCGCCGGTTGCGACCAGCACCCGGTCCTGGTTCTCACCACGATCGCCCAGAAGGCTGATTTCTGCGTGTTCGATTTGCAAGATAGTCCGACTGCCGAAGCCCGTGCAGGCTATCCGGCGAGTTATGCCCCATGGTTGCCGGTCGGGCGCAGCTGAATACAAATGCGCAGCCGCCCTCTACAATAGCCCGCCGAAACTAACAGTTTACGGGCCAGTCAAAAGTGATGCAGTCCGATATTTCCCTAAAACCGCCAAGGAGCGCGCGGACGTGATCCGAAGTATGACCGGCTTCTCGCGCGCCGGGGCCGAGGGGCCGGGCGCCCGTCTGCGCTGGGAGATCCGCTCGGTCAACCACCGCTACTTCGACCTGCAGCTGCGGCTGCCGGATGGCCTTCGATCGATTGAAGAAGAATGCCGCGCGATCGTCGCGGCCGGCCCGCGTCGCGGCAAGGTAGACGCGACGCTGACCATGACCCTGGAGGCCTCGGCCTCGCCGCTGGCGGAACTCGACCGGGACGCGGCCCGGCGCCTGCTGAACCAGGTCAAGGCCATCAGCCGTGATATCGAGCAGCCGGCCGGGCTTGACCCGCTCGGCGTGCTGCGCTGGCCGGGTGTTCTCAAGGAGGCGCCGCAGACGGAACTGGACGCGCTGTTTCCGGCCGCCCGGGAGGCGCTCACCTCGGCGGTCAACGAACTCCAGGCCGCGCGCGAACGCGAGGGCGAGAAGATCTTTGCCATGCTCGACGGGCGCTGCGCGGAGATCCTCGAACACGTCGCTGCCGTGCGCAGTCGTCTGCCGGACGTGCACCGGGAAATCCGTACCAAGCTCACCGAGCGACTCGCCGCGCTGGACGTGACCGCCAACCCCGAGCGGCTCGAGCAGGAGCTCGCGCTACTTGCGACCAAGCTCGACGTCAGCGAAGAGCTGGACCGACTCGAAGCACACGTGGCCGAGGTCCGGGACACCTTCGACAAGGACGAGCCCGTGGGTCGGCGCCTCGATTTCCTGATCCAGGAACTCAATCGCGAAGCCAATACGCTGGCGTCGAAGTCGGCCGATACCGAGACCACGCGCCTGGCGGTCGAACTCAAGGTCGCGATCGAGCAGATGCGCGAGCAGGTGCAAAACGTCGAGTGAACGCTTCCTCCCGGCTCGAGCGCGGCAATCTGCTGGTGATCTCGGCACCGTCGGGCGCCGGCAAGACTACGCTGGTGCGCCGGCTGATGGACCGGCAGCCCTCGCTGCATTTCTCGATTTCTCACACCACGCGTGAGCAGCGGCGCGGCGAAACTCACGGCCACGATTACTTCTTCGTCGATCCGGACGAGTTCGAAACCATCCGCGCGCAGGGCGGCTTTCTCGAACACGCTGAAGTTTTCGGCAATCACTACGGCACCAGCCGCGAGCAGGTCGAACAGTTGCTCGCCAACGGCAGGGATGTGCTGCTCGAAATCGACTGGCAGGGCGCGCAGCAGGTGCGGCAGAACCTGCCGGAATGCGTGAGCATCTTCATCCTGCCGCCGTCGCTGGACGAGCTGGAAGCACGCCTTCGCGGCCGCAGCACCGACAGCGAGCAAGTCATCCGGCGCCGACTGGGCGAGGCCATCGGCGACATCTCGCACTGGCGCGAATTTGACTATGTGATCGTCAACGATGACCTCGACGAGGCCGTCGAGAAACTACTTGCGGTAGTCCGGGGCCGGGGCGCACCGCCCGACGCGGCCCGGATCGAGGCCCTGTTCGGGGGCTGAGCGAGCCGCCGGGCGTTGCGGGCCGGGACCAACGGGGGTAGCCTACGCGGCCCGTGACAGAGGACTGGCAGACATGGCCCGCATTACCGTCGAGGACTGCCTCGAGAACGTAGACAATATTTTCGACCTGGTGATGATTGCCGCCAAGCGCGCGCGGCGCCTGGCCAATGGCGCCGAGGCCATGATCGAGTGGGAAAACGACAAGCCCACCGTTGTTGCGTTGCGTGAAGTTGCGGACGGCCTGGTGGGGCGCGAAATCCTCGACGACGTGGACGTGCCGCCGGAGGAGCTGCTGAGCACCGACGAGGCCGAGGAAATTCTCGCCGGTACGCCACTCCCGGGTCTCGATCAGCTCGGTCCCGAATAGCCCGAACCCGGCCGGCTGAGAGGCCGGCCTGCGGTAAGATGGCGGCATGGACTACGCTGCCGCCATTCGCGGGCGCCTGCCAACTTCGCGCCGGAACACCGGCTTCAAGCGCCTGCTCGACAAGCTCGATTATCTGAGCGACGAGCAGCTGCGCGTCGTGGTCGACGCCTACGAGCTGTCGGCCCAGGGCCACGAGGGCCAGCGGCGCTACTCCGGCGAGGCCTACATCACCCATCCGGTCGCCGTGGCCGGCATCCTCGCCGACCTGCATCTCGACTACCAGAGCATCGCGGCGGCGCTGATGCACGACCTGATCGAGGACACGCCAACCGGCAAGGCCCAGATCGAGGCGCACTTCGGCAAGGAAATCGCCGACCTGGTCGACGGCGTCAGCAAACTCGACAAGCTCAGCTTCGACAGCCGCTCCGAGGCGCAGGTCGAGAGTTTCCGCAAGATGATGCTCGCGATGGTCGAAGACATCCGCGTGATCCTCTTGAAGCTCGCCGACCGGCTGCACAACATGCAGACGCTGGAAGCCTTGCCGGCCGAAAAGCAGGGGCGCATCGCCCGCGAAACGCTGGAGATTTACGCACCGATCGCCAACCGCCTCGGCGTTTACTCGCTCAAGACCCAGCTCGAGGAGCTCGGCTTTCGCTACGCCTATCCGTTTCGCTACCGCGTCCTCGACCGGTCGGTGCGCAAGATCCAGGGCAACCAGCGACAAATTATCAAGCGCATTTCCGAGCGCCTGGAAAAAGCGCTGGAATCGGCCGGCATCCAGGCCACCGTGCACGGCCGGCGCAAAAACCTGTACAGCATCTATCGCAAGATGCTGCTCAAGCAGCGCTCGCTGAGCGAGATTGCCGACGTATTCGGCTTCCGGCTGATTGTCGATACGCCGGACAACTGCTACCGCGCACTGGGACTGGCACACCAGCTCTACAAGCCCATGCCCGGCCGCTTCAAGGACTACATCGCGATTCCGCGGGTCAACGGCTACCAGTCGCTGCACAACACGCTGTTCGGTCCCAACGGCATTCCGCTGGAGGTGCAGATTCGTACCGAGCAGATGGACCGGGTCGCGGAGCGCGGCGTGGCCTCGCACTGGCAGTACAAGAGTGCGGACGGCGCCCTGGTGCCGCCACAGGCGCGCGCCCGTGAGTGGCTGTCGAGTATCAGCGAACTCGGCTCGGCCGCGAACTCCGAAGAGTTCATGGAGAACGTCAAGGTCGACCTGTTTCCGGACAAGGTGTACGTGTTCACGCCCAAAGGCGACATCCTGCGCCTGCCACGCGGCGCGACCTGCGTGGACTTTGCCTACGCGGTGCACACCGATGTCGGCAACCGCTGTGTCGCGGCCAAGATCGACCGTCGCCTGGTACCGCTGCGTACCCAGCTGGCCAATGGTCAGACCGTAGAGATCATTACCGCCAGGGGCGCACATCCGAATCCGCGCTGGGTCAGCTTCGTGACTACCGCAAAGGCCCGTTACAGCATTCGGCAGTACCTGAAAAACATGCGCGGCAGCGAGGCCCGTGAGCTGGGGCGCCGGCTGCTCAACCAGGCACTGCGCGATTCAGGGAGTTCGCTGCGCAAGGTCGGGCGCGACGCCATGCAGGCC
>CBFCXA010000041.1:0-12048 GCA_965601985.1 uncultured Chromatiales bacterium
GGACTTAAGATGCGCGTGTACGGCCCTGCAGCCGTCGGACCCTAGACAGCATGTCCGCTTCAAATTCGCCCGAGGCCACCGGCCTGCACCCCACCGCCAGACCGGCGGAAAAACGCGCGGATATCCAGTTCTCAAAGAAGGACACGGGATTGCGCGATGACGTGCGCATGCTCGGCGGCATGGTCGGCGAGCTGCTGCGCGAACAGGGCGGCGCAGCCCTGTACGAAACGGTCGAGCGCGCGCGCACCGAGGCGATCGCGCGACGCGAGGGCGACCAGGAGGCCGGCACCCGTCTGCAGGGTCTGCTTGGCCAGCTGTCCGGCAAAGCTGCGCGCGATTTCATTCGCGCCTTCGCGACCTACTTTCAGATGGTCAATACCGCGGAGCAGGTGCACCGGATTCGTCGCCGCCGTGATTACCTCAAGGAAGCGAACACGCACCAGCCGGGTGGGCTGGAAGACACGATGTTCAAACTGAAGGAACACGGCCTGACACTGGACGACACGCTCGCGCTGCTGCGCCAGATGCAGATCGAGCCGGTGTTCACCGCGCACCCAACGCTGCCGACGCGCCGCACGATACTGCGCAAGCAGCAGGGCATCGTGCGCCGACTGATCGACCTGCAGAATCCGCTGCTGCCGCCGCACGAGCGTACCGCCACGCTCGGCGGTATTCGCGACGGATTGACCATCATCTGGCAAACCGACGAGCAGCCCGGCGAGGCACGCAACAGCTTCGACGAAATGGAACACGTGCTGTTCTTCTTCAGCGATGTAATCTACCGTGCGCTGCCGGTGTTCTACGAGTCACTGGGCGACGCGCTGGTCGCTGCCTACGGCGAAGCGGCTCGCGGCCTGCCGCTGCCGATCATTCTGCGTTTTGCGTCAGGCATCGGCGGCGATATGGACAATCGCCCGGAAACCACCGCGCGCACCATCCGCGAGACGCTGTCGCGCCAGCGCGGGCTGATTCTCGACCTGTACTACAACGAGTGCCGCGCACTGGCCGCGAAACTCAGCCAGTCGAAGACCCGCGTCGGCGTGCACCCGGATATCCTCAGCCGCAGCGAGGAATATGCCGGCCATTTCCCGAATGCCCTGAGCGCAGTACCGCTGCGCCATCGCGACATGCCCTACCGGGTATTCCTGCGGCTGATCATGCAGCGACTGCAGTCGACCTATGACGACGATATCTTCCCGTACGAATCACCGGACGAGCTGCTGGCCGACCTGCGCCTGATCGCGCGCAGCCTCGAGGAGAACCGTGGCAGCCATGCCGGTCTGTTCCCGACGCGGCGACTGATCCGGCGCGTCGAGACCTTTGGCTTTCACTTTCTCACCCTCGACATACGACAGAACGCGCAGGTAAACCGGCGCGTGGTCGGCCATTGCCTTGGTGAGAAAGACTGGCTGGAGACCGGCGCGAGGACCCGCGCCGAGCGCATACACGACGCGCTGGAGCGCAACGAGTCGCCGATGGGTGAGATGGATAACCTGTCGCGGCGCGACCTGGCGGTGTTCCAGGCAATCGCGTTCTGCCGCCGCAAGTTCGGCCGGCACGCGATCGGACCGTACATCGTGAGCATGGCCCACGATGTCGACGACGTACTGTCGGTGATCCTGCTGGCGCGCTGGGGCGAACTGCGCAAGCGCAACGGCTCGGTGCCGCTGGACATCGCACCCTACTTCGAGACCGTCGAAGACCTGGCCAACAGCGCACGTATCGTCGGCGAGTTGTTGCGCGACCCGATTTACCGCCAGCACCTGGAACGCCGCGATAACCGCCAGATCGTGATGGTCAGTTACTCCGACAGCAACCGCGACAGCGGCCTGGTCTCGGCACGCTGGAGCCTGCAGAAGGCCCAGAATGAGCTGGCGCGAACCATCCAGGACGCCGGCGTCGAGCTGACCATGTTCCATGGCCGCGGCGGCACCACCAGCCGCGGCGGCGGCAAGACACACGCCGCGGTACTCGGCTCGCCGCCCGGGTCGGTGCGCGGCCGGCTGCGTGCCACCGAGAAGGGCGAACTGGTGAATGCCAAGTACGGTCTGCGTGGCGTGGCCTTGCGTACGCTGGAACAGGCCGCCGGTTCCGTGGCCCTGGCAACCGCGCTGAGCGGAACGCCGCCGCCGCAGGCGGCTCACTGGCGATCGATGATGGAAACGCTCACGGCGGGCAGCCGCGAACGCTACCAGGCGCTGGTCCAGGACGAAGATGCCTTTCTCGACTATTTCCGCCGGGCCACGCCGGTCGACGTGCTGGAAATCATGCGTGCGCAAACGGTCGACGAGTTCGCCAGCCCCGGCGTCGAGCGCGTACTGCGTACCGCCGTGCCCTGGGATTTCGCCTGGACCCAGACCCGCTGCATGCTGCCGGGCTGGTTCGGTGCAGGCTCCGGACTGACCCAGGTGATGAAGGCGGACGGCATCGATCGCTTGCGCGAAGCGGCCACCGAATGGCCATTCTTCCGCGCTTTACTCAGTGACCTGGAGATCGTTCTGGCCAAAGCGGATCTCGAGATTGCCCGCCGCTACTCCGAGCTCTGTCCGGAACTGCACGAGCGCTTCTTCCCGCTGCTGCGCGCCGAGTTCAACCTGGCGGTGGAGCAGCTGCTCGAGATCAAGCAACAGGACGTGCTGCTCGAGAAACAGACCATGCTGCGTCGATCAGTGCGGCTGCGGAATCCATACGTGGACCCGATGAGCATGCTGCAGGTCGAGCTGCTTCGCCGCTGGCGTTCGGGCGGCAGCGAAGACCCGGAGCTTTTGTCCGCGCTGATGGCGAGCGTCACCGGCATCGCGCTGGGACTGCAGGATTCCGGCTGACGAGACATGCGCGCGGTCTTCCTGGATTTCGGCAGTCTCGGGCCGGACGACATCGACGCGACACCGCTGACGAAGCTACTGCCGGACCTCGCGCTGTATCCCGCGACTTCAGCGGATAACGTCCAGACCCGGATCCGCGACGCGGAGATCGTGCTGGTCAACAAGGTCCGCCTGGACGGCTCGCTGATCGCGGACTGCCCGAAGCTGAAACTGATCTGCCTCGCCGCTACCGGCACCGACAACGTCGACCTGGCCGCCGCCCGCGAGCACGGCATCGCCGTCTGCAATATCCGCAACTACTGCACCCCGTCGGTCGTTCAGCACGTTTTCGGCGTGCTGCTGGAACTCACGCTCAGTCTCGCCGCGATGCGCGATCTGATCGCCAGCGGCGCCTGGTCAAGACACGAGCATTTCTGCCTGCTGGACCTGCCCAGCCGCGAACTCGCCGGCAAGACCATGGGTATCGTCGGCCTGGGCGAGCTCGGCAGCGCCGTCGCACGTGTCGCGTCGGCATTCGGCATGCAGGTCCTCGCCGCGCGCCGACCCTATGATCCTGGCGATGACGCAGCGGGCACTCCGAAGGCAGACGGCATCGAACGCGTCGGCCTGGGCAAGCTGCTCGAGCGTTCCCATGTCATCAGCCTGCACTGTCCACTGAACGAAGACACGCAACACCTGGTCAACGCGGAGACTCTGCACGCGATGCGCAACGACGCGGTACTCATCAACACGGCCCGCGGCGGCCTCGTCGATGCCGACGCCTTACTCGAAGCACTGGGCAATGGCGTGATCGCAGCCGCTGGCATCGACGTGCTCGAAACCGAACCACCGCCGGCGGACCACCCCCTGCTGACCACCCGGCTGCCGAACCTGCTGGTGACACCGCACATTGCCTGGGCGGCGCGCGAGAGCCGGCAACGGGCGGTCGAGGAGCTGGCCGCGAATGTTGAGGCATTCATGCAGGGTGAGGGTCGGAATCGGGTCGCGTGAAAGGCGACGGTAAGGTGAGTTTGCCGTAGCTGTTCTGGCTACGGTGCTTCTGTCAGGCGAGCGAGGCACGGTGAGTTTGTTCGGGGGACGCCGTGAATACGTCCCTGTAGGCTCGCGCCGGCCATCCATGGCCGGCGACGCCCCCGAACAAACTCACCGCACCTCGCTCGCTGCATCGCGGCGGAGTCGAGGAGAGAGGATTCCAGCTTCGATGCCGAAAGCGATGGCCAGGAGCACGCCTGAGATCGAGTGAAGCCTTGGCGCGGCGTCTCGGCTGTGGCAAACGCGCTGAAGCTGCAGCGCCAAGTCCGGCACCCCAAGTGAAATTCCCCACGGACAAGCTTGCGTCAAGCTTCCCGCAGAACTGCAACCGGCGGCTCCGTAACCGCCTTCCGCGTAGCAAACGTCCCCGTCAACCCAACAATCGCCGCGCCCGCAAACCAGCCTGCAAACCACAGCCACGGGCTCACGGTGTAGTCGAGCTGAAACACCTGCTCGGCCAGCAGCAACCCGACGCCGGTCGCGCCGATGGCGGCGAGAATGCCGGCCAGGCTGCCGAGCGCGATGAATTCGACGGCGACACCGCGCAGAATGGTGCGCCGGTCCGCGCCCAGCGTGTGCAGGATCGCACTTTCGAAGCGGCGCTCGTCGCGGGTGATCTGGATTGCGGCCAGCAGAACGGTGACACCGGCCAGCAGGGTAAACAGGAACACGTACTGCACGGCCATCGACGCGCGATCGATGATCATGCGTACCTGCCCGAGTATCACGTCCAGGTCCAGCAATGTCACGCCGGGGAACTGGCGAACGAAGCCGTTCAGCGCGCGGCGCTTTTCAGGTGGCACGTACACGCTCGCGATGTAAGTCTGCGGCAGGGTGTCGGCCAGGCCCGGCGACAGCATCACGTAGAAGTTGGGCGCGAAGGAGTCCCATTCGATAAAGCGGATACTCGAGACCGGCGCCTCGAATTCCTCGCCGCCGACATTGAAGCCCAGGGTGTCGCCGACGCCGACACCGAGGTTGCGCGCCACGTCGACTTCCAGGGAAATCTCGAGCACCTCGTCACCCTGCTCGCCCCACCAGCGACCGGCGCGCAGCGTGTTGGTCTCCGGCAGCTCCTCGGCCCAGGTGAAATTCGACTCCTGGCGCGCAAAACGCTGGCCGCGCGGGTCGGGGAATTCGACCTCGTCGATCGGTTGACCGTTGACACTGGTCACCCGACCGCGAATGAACGGCAGAAACTGCGGCTCCGCGCCGAGCTCGTCGCTGAAGTACTGCTGCACGCCCGGCCATTCTTCCGGCTCGATATTGATCAGGAAGTAGTTGGGCAGGTCCTCGGGCAGTGACTGTGCCCACTCGTCCAGCAGGTCGGTACGCACCAGTGTCAGCAGCAGCAGCACCATCAGGCTGAGCGCAAAGGCGACGATCTGCACGATGCTCTCGGCGCCGCGCCGCGAGATGTTCGCCAGCCCGTAGCGCCAGGCGACGCCGGCGGCGCCACGGAACTGCCCGAAGGAACGCACCAGCAGCCAGCCGCTGGCCATGGCCAGCGCGGCCACCGCGGCCAGCCCGCCGGCAATCAGTACCAGCAGGCGCAGATCGCGCACGATTGCGAACACCATGGCCAGCAGTGCGAATACCGCGATACCGTAAGTCAGTCCGACGCTGAGCCTGGGCGGCGGCAGGTCGTGACGCAGTACGCGCATCGGCGAGGTCGTATTCAGCTGCCACAGGTGCGGCAGCGCGAAACCCAGGGTAATGGTCGCGGCGGTCAGCAGGCCCAGCGACCCGGCCGCCGGATTGGCCGGCGGCAGCTCGACCTTGACGATGCCGCTGCCCAGGGCAACCAGGACTTTTTGCCCGAAGTAGCCGAACAGCGAACCGACCACGGCGGTACTGGCGATGATCAGCAGCAGCTGCGTGACCATGCTCCACTGGATGAAAGACTGGGTCGCACCCATGCTCTTCATCAGGGCAACGTTGTCCAAATGTCGCAGCGCGTAGCGACGCGCGGCCATTGCGGTTGCGACGGCAGCCAGGATCACGGTGACCAGGGATGCGAGCGTCAGGAAGCGCTGCGCCCGGTCGATGGCTGCATTGATCTGCTCGCCGGCGTCTTCCAGTCCACGCACGTTGACCGCACTGTCGACCCGACCCTTCAAGTCGGCGCGCAGGGCCTGAACCAGGTCCTCGTTGCCGGCGTACAGCTGCCGGTAGGTGATGCGGCTGCCCGGCCGCACGACCTTGAAGGCATCGAGATCAGACAGGTTGACCAGCACGCCGGGCGCAAGCTGGGCAAAACCACCAACGGCCTGACCGGGCTGGTACTCCAGCACGCGCGTGACCCGGACCGACGACTCGCCGATCGTGAGTTCCGCGCCGACGTCGATGTCCATGCGTCCGAGCAGCCCGGGCTCGGCCCAGGCCTCGCCGGGCGGCGGAATGCCGTCTGCCACCACGACTTCGCCGAACAGTTCGGTGGAGGTCTGCATCTCGCCGCGCAGCGGGTAACCATCGGTCACCGCACGCAGCAGCGCGAGCGTGTTCGATTCGCCCGACAGCACCATGGTCGGGAAGGAGATGACCTCAGCAGTCTCGAGCCCGAGAGCCCGCGCATCCTCCAGGTATTCGTCTGTAATCGGAGACGCCGACCGCACTTCCAGGTCACCGGCGAGTACCGCGCCGGCCTGCGCCCGAATCGTGCGCCCGACCCGGTCGGTGAAGAAGCCGACCGCAGTCATCGCGGTTACGGCGACCAGAATCGCGACGATCAGTACACTGAGTTCGCCCGCACGCAGGTCGCGGAGCAGGGCGCGAACGCCGAAGCCGAACGGACTCATGGCAGCAGCTTCCCGGCTTCCATCTCGAGTATCCGGTCGCAGCGCTCGGCGAGGCTGCGATCGTGCGTGACCAGCACCAGCGTCGTCTGGGACTGTCGGTTGAGTTCGAACAGCAGGTCGATCACGCGATCACCGCTGGCGGTGTCGAGGTTGCCCGTAGGCTCATCGGCAAACAGGATTTCCGGCCCGGTGATGAACGCCCTGGCGATCGCCACGCGCTGCTTCTCGCCGCCGCTGAGCTGGCGCGGATAGTGCCGCACGCGGGGGCCCAGGCCGACACTTTCCAGCGCCTCGCGCGCACGCTGTTGTGCGTTCGCGTCACCGGTAAGCTCCAGCGGCAGCATCACGTTTTCCAGCGCGGTCAGCGACGGCACCAAATGGAACGACTGAAACACAAAGCCGACGTATTGTCTGCGCAGCCGGGCGCGGCCGTCCTCGTCCAGCGCCGTCATGTCCTGGCCCGACAACCAGACCTTGCCCGCGGTCGGCCGGTCCAGACCGGCCAGCAGCGCCAGCAGTGTGGTCTTGCCGGCGCCGGACGCACCCACCAGCGCCACCACCTCGCCGGCACGCACCGACAGATTGACGTCGCTTAAAATGGTCAGCGTTCCCTCCGGGCTGCTAACCTCGCGACCCAGCCCCTCGGTGCGCAATACGACCTGGTCTTCGATGCTCTCGTCCATAGCTAAATTATTCGTCTGGCTGCTCGTGATGGTTGCGAGCAACGGCCTGGCCAGCAGCCAGGACCGCAGCATCCTCGTGGTGGGCGACAGTCTCAGCGCGGGCTACGGCGTGCCGCTGGACCTCGGATGGGTCACCCTGCTGCAGGCGCGTCTGGTCGAAGAAGGTTACGGTTATCGGGTGGTCAATGCCAGCATCAGTGGCGACACCACCGGCGGCGGTCTGCGCCGCCTGCCGCGGGCGCTGGACAAGCATCGGCCCGATATAGTGATACTGGAACTGGGCGGCAACGACGGCTTGCGTGGCCTGCCGGTCGCGGAGATCCGCGAGAATTTCGAGCAGATGATCGAACTCAGCCGCGCGGCCGGCGCCGAGGTCATATTGGCCGGCATGCAGATGCCGCCGAATTACGGTGCACGGTACACGGACGAGTTCTCGGCCCTGTATCCGGACCTGGCTGGTCGCTTCGAGCTGGCGCTGATCGGTTTCTTCATGGAGGACGTCGCGCTGGATCCGACCAAGATGCAGGCAGACGGCATTCACCCGAACGAGGCGGGCCAGCCGCTGCTGCTCGACAATGTGTGGTCGGTGCTGGTGCCGGTGCTGGAGCGGCTGGAGGAAGCAGCGACGCTTCCTTGAGGTGGCTTGGACCGCTGTTCTGGCGACTACGCTTCTATCACGCGAGCGAGGCACGGTGAGTCTTTCCGGGACAAGACGCTTTCCACTGCGCCAAGTCCGGCCACGACTGCGGAGTTCAAAACCAATAGAACCCGCGACTAGCTCCCCAGCGTCGCCTCGATAGAAGCCTGAATCGCCTCCGCCGCCGCCCGCGGATCCGCGGCATCCCGAATCGGCCGCCCGACAACGATGTGATCCGCCCCATCGGTAAACGCCTGCTCGACCGTAACGACACGCTTCTGATCGTCTGAAGGACGATTCTCGACCGGCCGGATACCCGGCGTGACGACCAGCAGGCGCCGGTCGATTGCACTGCGCATTGCAGGCAGTTCCAGACCGGATGCGATGACACCGTCGCAGCCGGCTTCCAGCGCGCGCCGCGCGCGTGACAGCACCAGCTCCCCGACGTCGCAGTCGAAGCCCATATCATCGAGGTCGCCGCGATCGAGACTGGTCAGTACGGTCACGGCGAGAATTTTCAGCGTATCGCCCTTGGCCTGGGCCGCTGCCTCCATGATCGACTGATTGCCATGCACCGTCGCGAAGGTGACGCCGCGGCTCGCGAGTCGCGCGACCGCTCGGCCGACCGTCGCCGGTACGTCGAAGAACTTGAGGTCGGTAAATACCTTCTTGTCGCGCTCCAGCAGCCAGTCGATCAGCTCGAAGTAGCCGCCGGCCATCATCAGCTCCAGGCCGATCTTGTAGAAGCTGACCGCATCGCCGAGCTGCTCTACCAGTTCGCGGGCGCGGTCGGCTTGTGGAACATCGAGGGCAAAAATCAGGCGGTCACGGTTGTTCATCATCTTCCCCGGCAAATTGCAGCGCTGTCTCGCTTTTCAAGTCCGCGCCGGTCAGCCGTGCGTAGGCTGACAGCGCATAACGATCGGTCATCCCGGCCACGTAATCGGCGACCGCGCGGGATCGCCCGGCTTCGCCCAGTTCGTGCTCGCTGTCCCGGGCGCGGCGCATGTGGCTCTGGGGCATCGCATACAGGTCGTTCATGTAGGCCTCGAACAGCCCCCGCACCACTTCGCGCGCGCGGCGGGTCATCGCCTGCACGCGCTCGTGGCGGTACAGGCGCTTGTTCAGGTACTTCTTCAGCGCCTTGTGACGCGCACCGGTCTGGCGGCTGAATGCGATCAGCGGGCGTGCCCGCTGGCGTACTGCCTCGATGTCTGCAGGATGTGAGGTCTCCAGCCGCTCGCGGCTGCTGTCGATCAGGTCGGTCACCACTTCGTTGATCATGCGGCGCACGGTCTCATGAATCAGCGCGCGCCGGCTGATGTCCGGGTGCGCGGCCCGTACTTCGCTGAAGTGTTCGCCGAACAGCTCGATCTCGGAGAGTTCTTCCTCGGTCAGCAGACCCGCGCGCAGGCCGTCGTCGACATCGTGATTGTTGTAGGCAATCTCGTCGGCGATGTTTGCCAGCTGTGCTTCGAGACCAGGCTGGCGGCGCTTCAGGAAACGCTCGCCCAGCTCTCCGAGCTCGCGTGCGTTGGCCCGCGAGCAGTGTTTGAGAATACCCTCGCGAGTTTCGAAGCTCAGGTTGAGCCCGCGAAAAGCCGCGTAACGTTCCTCGAGCTCGTCGACCACGCGCAGCGACTGCAGGTTGTGCTCGAAACCGCCCCAGGGCTTCATGCAGGCATTCAGCGCATCCTGACCGGCGTGGCCGAACGGCGTATGGCCGAGATCGTGGGCCAGGCAGATGGCTTCGACCAGCTGTTCGTTCAACCCCAGGCACCGCGCGACGGTGCGCGCGATCTGCGCAACTTCCAGCGAATGCGTGAGCCGCGTGCGGTAATGGTCGCCCTCGTGGTTCACGAAAACCTGTGTCTTGTACATCAGCCGCCGGAAGGCGGTGGAATGGACGATACGGTCGCGGTCGCGCTGGAACTCGCTGCGATAGGCATGATGCTCTTCGGCATGCGCCCGACCGCGGCTCAGGCTTTCCCAGGCGGCATAGGGGGCGAGTCCTTCACCCGGGTCGACGTGGAGTATCCTGCGTTCCGTCATGCCCCCTGCGCTCAGCCCATGAACGTGGCGCGCAGTTCGTCCAGCAGCTCGTGCGGCGGGTAGTCGGCGGTGACCACCGCCCGGCCGACCGCCTTCAGCAGCACCAGGCGTATTTCGCCATCGACGACTTTCTTGTCCATGCGCATCGCGTTGAAGAATTCCGGCGGCGACATCGGTGGCGGCGATACCGGCAGGTTGAGCTTCAGCAGCAGCTCGCGGACTCGCTTCACATCGCCGGCCTGCAGCCAGCCGAGCCGCTCGGAGAAACGCGCGGCCATGACCATGCCGGCGGCGACGGCCTCGCCGTGCAGCCATTCGCCGTAACCGACGCAGCGCTCGATGGCGTGACCGAAGGTGTGGCCGAGATTCAGCAGGGCGCGCTGACCGCGCTCGCGCTCGTCGGCCGCAACGATCGAAGCCTTGGCTTGGCAGGACACGCGAATCGCATGATCCAGAGCCGCGGCATCGCGATTCAGCAATGCGGCGTGCTGACCCTCGAGCCAGGCGAAAAAGCCGGCATCCATAATCAGCCCGTACTTGACGACTTCGGCCAGCCCCGCCGACAACTCGCGGTCCGGCAGGCTGCGCAGCGTATCGGTATCGGTCAGTACACAGCGGGGCTGGTGGAAAGCACCTATCAAATTCTTGCCACCGGGATGATTGACCCCGGTTTTGCCGCCGACCGCGGAATCCACCTGCGCGAGCAGCGTGGTCGGTACCTGGATGAAATCGACGCCGCGCTGGTAGCTGGCCGCAGCGAAACCGCCGATGTCACCGACGACCCCGCCGCCGAGGCTCACGACCGTGCAATCACGCCCGAAACGTGCCTCGACCAGACGGTCCAGCACGGTCTCGAGCGTCGCCATGGTCTTGTTCGACTCGCCGTCGGGCAGAATCACCGTCTGGATATTCCGCTCGCCGAGCAACTGTTTGAGCGGCTCCAGGTAGATCGGACCGACCACCTCGTTGGTCACGATCATCACATCGCGGCCGCGCACTAGCCCGTCCAGCAACCCGACCTGGGACAGCAGGCCGCTGCCGATCATGATCGGGTAGCTGCGGTCTGCGAGGTCGACTTTGAGGGTGATCATGATGCGGCTCCGGGCACCGGAAGATACGCGGTCTGCGGACGTGTAACCAGTGGAAGCCGTCTCGGCAGCGTCGGCAGATCGCGATTCCGCCAAGGTGCATCTGTTCGGGGGACGCCGTGAATACGTCCGTGCAGGCTCGCGCCGGCCGTCCGTGGCCGGCGACGCCCCCGAACAGACCCACCGTACCTCGCTCGCTGCGCACTCAGTGACCGCCGCGGCGAAGCCGGCACTACAAATTCAGCTTGTCGCGGATTTCCCTGGCGACGGAGGCGACGCGGCGGCCGTTAGTGTCAACCACCAAATCCGCAATCTCCCGGTACAGCGGCTCACGTTCGGCCATCAGCGCTTCCAGGGTCGCGCGCGGATCGCCCTTTTTTAGCAGCGGACGCTCGCGGCCGCGGCGGGTACGCTTGAGCTGCTGGTCCACGCTGGTATGCAGGTAGACGACCTGGCCGCCGGCGGCCAGCGCGCGGCGGTTTTGCCTGGCCAGGATCGAGCCGCCGCCGGTGGCGAGGATCAACGCGGGTATTGCGGTCAGCTCGGCGATGACTTCCTGCTCGCGGCGGCGGAAGCCGTCTTCGCCTTCCTTCTCGAAGATATACGGCACATCGACGCCGGTGCGCGCTTCGATCTCGTCGTCGCTGTCGGCGAACTGCCGCCCCAGGTCGCGAGCCAGACGCCGGCCGACCGCAGACTTGCCGGAGCCCATCGGGCCGACCAGATATACGCTGACGGAACTGTTGTCTGTTGCCAAGCCGGGATGCCCGTTACTTTGCTCGCATGGTAACCGCGGCATTCAGGCAAAAAGAAGCCGGCGCTGGGCCGGCTTCTCGAAGTTTCCCGTGACCTAGGCCAGGGTCCGGCGGTCGGACATGGCGGCTCCGGGTCTTCCGGCGCCGTGGTACAGAGCGGCTCCGCACCGTACAACTG
>CBFCXA010000042.1:0-11998 GCA_965601985.1 uncultured Chromatiales bacterium
TGCCTGCCACTCACCCGCGGAACTCGCTGCCGACGTGGCGAGCATGCTGGATGATCTCACCGGTCTACCCGTTGCGCTGGTCGGCCACTCGATGGGCGCGGGCATCTGCCAGCACTTTGCGCTCGACGGCGCCGCTCGGATCGAGGGCATGGTGCTGAGCTCCGCCTGGGCGAAGCCGGAGGACAAGTTTCGCGCCTTGATCGCGAAACGCCGCCAGATTCTCGAATCGGAGGGGCCGGCGGCCTACCTCGCGGCGAGTGCCAGGATGTCGCTGCCGCAATCGGCCGGGGCCGTGATCGACACGGACGCACTCGCCGAACGCGCAGCCACGCTGGATGTGGTGGAAGAACTGGCCCGGCTCGACGCGCTGCATGCGCACGACCTGAGCGCGCGGGTCAGTGAAATCGAGCTGCCGGTCGAACTGCTGGCGGCCGCCGACGACAGGCTAACGCCGCTGAAAATGAGCGAAGACCTGGCCGAGCGGCTACCGCAGTCGCGGCTGACGATTCTCGAACATGGTGGGCACATGGCACCACAGGCCAATCCGGATGAATACAGTAGCGCGCTTATTCATTCGCTGGAGCGGCTGCTGCCGGCGACTCACTAGGCGCATTGTCGCGCCCCGCTTCGCCGCTGCCCAACAGCCGCCGTAGCGACGGCAGACCGAACCAGATCACCGCCGCACCGGTCAGGTAGAGCGCGCCGGTCGCCAGCGTCAGCGACTGCCCCACCGCCTCCGGACGACCGAACACCCGGTCAGTCATGAACGCGACCAGCCAGGGACCGCCCGCCTGACCTAACAGGTTGGCAACCAGCAGGTATACGGCCACCAGCTGCGCGCGATACCGCGGCGGCGCGACGATCGGCAGCACCGCAGTGCCGGCGCCGAACGGCATGGTGCCGAAACCGACCACCGGAGCCATCAGCGCCAGCGCCAGCCAGGCCTGCTCGACCTGCGCGAAGCTGATGGCGAATGGCAGCGCCGCGAGACCGGACAGCATCGCGGTGCGCAGATTGGCGTCGGAATAGCCGCGCGCGTGCAGCCAGTCGGCGAACGCGCCGCCGAACACGACCCCGCCGGTACCGAAGAACAGGAAGATCAGGCCGTAGGCATAGCCGATTTCTTCCGGCGTCCAGCCATGTACGCGGATGAAGAACGCCGGCGCCCAGGCGCCGAGTGAGAACTGCACCGAGGCCAGCAGCGACAGGCCTACGAAAATCGCGACGAACACGCCGGCATTCTCGCGACAGAAAGCAAATACCGCGCGGAGGCTGGCTGCGCCGGCGTCCGGCGCGGCGTCCGACAAACCGCGCCGCTTCGGTTCGCGCACGGTCAGGAAAAACAATACGGCGACGAGCAGTCCAGGCGACGCGCCGAGAATGAAGGCCGTTTGCCAGGGTTCGCGTGACTCCAGCCCCGCCAGCACCAGCCCGCCGGACGAGAGCAGGCCGATCAGGTAACCGCCGGCGAGCAGCGCTATCCCCGAACCGACAAAGCTCGCCCCGGTAAACACGCTGATCGGCAACGCCAGCCGACTCGGGCGGAAGTAGTCGGCGAGCAGCGAGAAACCGGCCGGCGTCAGCACCGCCTCACCGATACCGATGAAGATGCGCGCGACGAACAGCTGCGCGTAGGTCTCGGCATATCCGCAGGCCACCGCAGCGGCCGTCCAGACCACGATGCCGATGGTGATCAGCCAGCGCCGGTTGCGGGTATCGGCCAGGCGCCCAAGCGGGATGGCCACGGTCGCGTAGAAAATCACGAAGGCGAAACCCTGCAGCAGGCTGATCTGCACGTCGGTGATATCGAGATCGGCGCGAATGTCTTCGACCAGCAGGTTGATGATCTGCCGGTCGATGAAGGCGACGATGCCGCACACGCAGAGTACGAAAACGACGTACCAGCCGTAGCCCTCCGAGGGCTCCCGGGACTCCGCGGCCACGCTGCTGCCGTTCACGGCGCGACCATCGACGCAGAGCGCCATTGGACAGGCGACACGTCGGAGGCCACAATCCATGCATGCAAGGTATGGCTGAAATCTGAAGCATGGAGCTGCGTCAGCTGCGCCACTTCGTCGCGGTCGTCGAGACCGGCAACCTGACGCGTGCGGCCAGCCGTATCCCGATCAGTCAGCCGGCCCTGACCCGCAGTATCCGCAATCTCGAGCAGCGCATGCGGGTCGAGCTGCTGGAGCGTAATCCGCGCGGCGTAACCCCGACCGCGGCCGGCGTGCAGCTGTACAAGCATGCCAAGATCGTACTCAACGAGTGCAGCCGCATTACCAGCGAGATGAGCGAGTTCCGGCTCGGCACCGGCGGCTCGGTGCGCATCGGCATCGCGGCCATGTTTGCCCGCTACATCATCGACCAGGTCGCACTCGAGATTGCCGACAGCCATCCGAAGCTGGCCATGATGATCCGGCTCGGGCTGTTCGAAGACCTGGTGCGCGACCTCGACGAAGGCCGGCTGGACCTGGTGTTCAGCAATCTGCCGCCGGTCAGCCTGCCCTCGTCGCTGGACGTCGAGGTGCTCGGCCAGGTGGAATCGACCGTGGTCGCGAACAGCCGGCATCCGCTGGCGCGGCTG
The DNA here is from genome assembly GCA_965601985.1 of uncultured Chromatiales bacterium. GTDB lineage: Bacteria > Pseudomonadota > Gammaproteobacteria > Steroidobacterales > J054. The sequence continues at coordinate 2,588 of CBFCXA010000042.1, forward strand.
AAGAAGGTGCCGCGCGCCGAACTGGTCGACGCGAAATGGGTGGTGATCGACCAGCCGCATGCACAGGACTTCATCGATACTTTCTTCGCCGGCGCCAACCTGCCTAAACCGACCCACGTGGTGCGCACTAACTCGCTGTCGCTGATCCAGGGCCTGATCGGCTCCGGGCAATTCCTGTCCGTGGTACCGGTGCATATCGTCGCCGACCAGATCGACGCCGGCACGGTGCGTCGAGTCCCGGTAGCCGAAGGCACGGTCAGGCGTGACGCGGCACTGCTGTCGCGGCGCGATGTGCCGCTGCCGGTGGCGGCAGAACCGGTGATCGAATCGCTGCGACGTCACGCGCGCACATCGCTGCCGCAGGACTGAACTCATCCGGCTGCGCCGAGAAAGTCCGCGGCGCGTTCGCCAATCATCATTGCCGTGGCGTTCGTATTACCACTGATCAGCGTCGGGATGATCGACGCATCGGCTACACGCAGGCCGTCGACGCCCCGCACGCGCAGTTCCGGCGTGGTCACAGACTCCGCGTCACTGCCCATACGACAGGTGCCGGACGGGTGGTAGCCAAGAAAGGCGGTAGCACGCAGGTAATCGGCCCACTCGTCATCAGACTGCACATCCGGGCCGGGCAGGCGATCCGCAACCCGATAGTCGTCGAACGCCGGCCCGGTAAGCCAGCGGTGAACCTGCTTGCAGCCACTGATCAGAAGCGCCAGGTCGTCCGGGTCACTGAGCAGCCCGTGCTCTATGCCGGGTGGCGCATCGAACGCGGACGAATTCAGGAAGACGCGGCCGCGTGTTTTCGGATACGAAATGTTTACCGAGGCGGAAATTGCCGGCCGGCCGTACGGCAGCACGCCTTCTTCGGAGAAACTGAAGGCATAGGGGCCAAACTGCACCTGCAGATCCGGATGCGGAACCTCGGGCGAAGAGCGGATAAAGGCCACCGCGTGCGGATACGGGCTGGTGGCCGGGCCGCGCCCGCGAAACAGCCAGTTGGCCGCGTGCAGCACGATACGCCAGCTGTTGACCTCGACGTTATAGGTGCGCACGTTCACGTCGATACCAACCATGCCCTCCGGATGCTCCTGCAGGTTGGCGCCGACGCCGGGCGCGTCGACCTGCACGGTGATGCCCAGATCCTGCAGGGCCTGGCCCGGCCCGATGCCGGAGAGCATGAGCAGCTTCGGCGAGCCGATCGCACCGGCACACAGGATCACCTCGCGGCGCGCGGTCGAGTGGCGGCGTTTGCCTCGCCATCGGTACTCCACACCGGTGCAGCGCCCGTTCTCGAAGGTCAGCCGTTCGGCCTGTGCCTGGCTGCGCAGCTCGACGTTCGCCTGCCCGCGAATCGGGTCGAGGTAGGCATGGGCCGCGCTGAAACGCCGGCCGCGTTGCTGGCTGACTTCCGTGTAGGCGATGCCTTCCTGGGTTGCACCGTTGTAGTCCGGGTTGAAAGCCACACCGGCTTTTCTGGCCGCGTCGATGAACACCGGGGCCATCGGATGCACGGTACGCAACGCGGAGGTCTTTACCGGCCCGTCCCGGCCGCGCAGACCGTCCTCGCCGAGCGGCGAGCCTTCCAGGCGCCGGAAGATCGGCAGCACCTCTTCGGCCGACCAGCCCTCACAACCGGCCGCAGCCCAGCGGTCGTAGTCGTTGGCCGCGCCGCGCACGTAAAGCATGCCGTTGATCGCGCTGCTGCCACCACGCGTGCGCCCGGCCGGCCACAGGTCCACGCGGCTGTTGCGGCTGGCGTCTGGTTCCGCCGTGTAGCACCAGTCGTAGCGCGGGTTGCCGATCGCGCGGATCAGTGCGGCGGGCATGCGGATGTAAATCGATCGATCGCTGCCGCCGGCCTCGAGCAGCAGCACGCGCTTCGAGGAGTCCTGGGCGAGCCGATGGGCCAGCGCGCAGCCGGCGGAACCGGCGCCGATGATGATGTAGTCGTGTTGGTCGGTGTCTGTCACCGCCCGAGCATAGGGAATAAGGACGCGTGCGGCCAATACGCGGCGAGTCCGCGGCGATAAGAAAGACGCATGACGGAACGCGCCGCGGGCATGCGTCTGAGGTTAGAGTGGCGGCAGCCAGCCAGAGAGAGAAAAGCAAATGCCTACTTCTGACCCAGAACGCGCAACCCGGCCGTGGTGGGCGGTCATCGGACCCGACGAGGGCGAGTCGTTGTGGCAGCCGCTGCCGTCGCGCGGCTATGTCACGGTCAACCTCGACCCGACCAACATGCCCTACGACGGATTTTCGTCCGGCATCCAGGTCCTGCCGCCGGGCTGCAGTGTGCGCGAGCACGGCCACCGGCAGAATCATGAACTGGTCTTTATCTACGAAGGTACCGGTCGCTGCGAGATCGAAGACGATGAATATGAACTGGCGCCGGGCACCACGGTGCTGTTCGGCCGCTACGCGCGCCACCTGCTCGAGAACACCGGCGACGTGGACATGAAGCTGTTCTGGGTGTTCACCCCGGCACGGCTGGAAGACTGGTTCCGCGCCATCGGCAGGCCGCGTACGCCGGGCGAGCCGATGCCCGAAGCCTTCCCGCGGCCCGACAACGTCGAGCAGTATATGGAAGAGCAGCGCTTCGTCCCGCCGCGCAAAGGCTAAAGCAAAAATGCTGATTCTCAACCGCGAAGCCGTCGCGCAGGCACTCGATCATGCGCACTGCGTCGAGGCGCTGGATACGGTGATGCGCAGCGTATCGACGCGCGACGTCGACCTGCCCCTGCGCCGCTACCTGGAGATTCCGGGCACCAAGGGAAAATTCACACTGATGCCGGGCTACCTCGGTGACCCGCGGAGCTTCGGCGTGAAGATCGTCAGCAAGTTCCAGCGCGAGCCGGGCAGCCGCTATGGCTCGCACGTCGGCGCGGTGATGGTGTTCGACGCCGACGAAGGCATCCCGCTGGCCATGCTCGACGGCGGCGAACTGACCGCGATCCGCACCGCCGCGGCCAGCGCGCTGGCCACCCGTGAACTGGCCCGCGCCGACGCCAGCGTGATGGCGATACTCGGCAGCGGCGAGCAGGCCTGGCACCACGTCGCGGCGCTGCGCGCGGTGCGGGCGTTCGACTCGGTGCGCATCTGGAGCCGCAGGCAGACATCAGCCGAAGCACTGGCCGCGCGCATCGCGACGACACTCGGCCTGCCGGCCCAGACTTATGCCTCCGCACGCGATGCGATAGATGGCGCCGACGTCATATGCACTACCACGTCCGCCACCGATCCGATCCTGCCCGGCGCCTGGCTGGCGCCCGGACAGCACGTGAACCTGGTCGGCGCTGCGGTGCGCACTGCGGCCGAAGCCGATCAGGAAGTGGTGACGCGCTCGCGCTATTTCGTCGACTATCGGCCGTCGATCATGGACCAGGCCGGCGAACTGCTGGATGCGATCGAGGCCGGCGCGGTCTCCGAGGAGCATATTGTCGGGGAAATCGGCGAAGTGCTTTCGGGCCGCTGTGCCGGGCGCCTGAGCGACGAGGAAATCACCGTATACAAATCGGTGGGCGTCGCGGCGCAGGACCTGGGCGCGGGGCTCGCCTGCTACCAGCGCGCGCGCGAGAAAGGTATCGGCACCGAGGTGGACTGGTAACGCTCAGTCCGCCGCGACGCGCTGGCTGATTTCGTCCAGGATCGCCGGGTCGTCGATGGTCGCCGGCATGTCGTAAGACTCGCCGTCGACTATCTGGCGCAGCGTAACCCGCAGCACTTTGCCCGAACGCGTCTTCGGCAACCGCTCGACGATCAGCCCGCGACGGTACGCGGCGACCGGGCCGATGCGCTCGCGAACCAGCGTCACCGTTTCGGCGACTATCTCGTCTTCCCCACGCTCGACGCCGGCTTTAAGGCAGATAAAAGCCATGGGTACCTGGCCCTTGAGTTCATCCGCCACGCCGGTCACGGCGCACTCGGCCACATCCGGGTGCGTCGCGATCACCTCTTCGATGGCACCGGTGGACAGGCGATGGCCGGCGACGTTGATCACGTCGTCGGTTCGGGTCATCACAAACAGGCAGCCATCTGCATCGAAATAACCCGCGTCGCCGGTCTTGTAGCTGCCAGGAAATTCCTCGAGGTAGGACGCACGAAAGCGCTCGCGCGCATTCCACAGGCCGCGCAGGCTCGCCGGCGGCATCGGCAGGCGGCAGACGATACTGCCGATCGTACCGGGCGCCACCGGCTCGTTGTTGTCGTCCACCACGGCGACATTCCAGCCGGGCATCGGCTTGCCCACCGAGCCCGGCGGTACGTCGAACAGGCCCAGCCCCAGGGGGTTGGCCGCGATCGACCAGCTGGTCTCGGTCTGCCACCAGTGATCGATGACCGGCACGCCGAGCTGCTGCCCGGCCCAGTCCAGCGTCGAGGTGTCGCAGCGCTCGCCGGCCAGGAACAACGCGCGCAGCGATGTCAGGTCATGCTTGGCGACGAACTCGCCGGCCGGATCGGCGCGGCGGATCGCACGGAATGCGGTTGGCGCGGTGAACAACACATTGACACCGTGCTGCTCGATCACCCGCCAGAACGCGCCGGCATCCGGCGTGCCGACCGGTTTGCCCTCGTACAGAATCGTGGTCGCGCCGGCCAGCAGCGGCCCGTAAACGATGTAGGAATGCCCGACGACCCAGCCGATATCCGACGCGGCCCAGTACACGTCCCCCGGGTCGATCCCGTAGACGGCATGCATCGACCAGTTCAGAGCGACCGCGTGGCCGCCGTGGTCGCGGACCACGCCCTTGGGCTTGCCGGTGGTGCCCGAGGTATAGAGCACGTACAGCGGATCGGTGGCTTCGCAGGGCACGCAGTCGGCAGGTTGCGCGCCGTCGATGAACTCGGGCCATTCGACATCACGCCCCGGCACCAGCGTCGACTCGACCTCCGGTCGCTGAAAAATCACGCAGCACTTCGGCGGCTTCGGGACGAGCGTCAGCGCCTCGTCCAGCAGCGGCTTGTACTCGACTACCCGCCCGGGCTCGAGACCGCAGCTCGCTGATACGACGAGCACCGGTTCCATGTCTTCGATGCGCGCGGCCAGCTCGCGGGCGGCGAACCCGCCGAACACCACCGAATGAACCGCGCCGATTCGCGCGCAGGCGAGCATCGCGATCACCGCCTCGGGGATCATCGGCATATAGATGATCACTCGGTCGCCATAGCCGACACCGCGTCGGCCCAGCGCGCCGGCAAACTCGGCGACCGCATCGCGCAGCTCGGAGTAGCTGTAAGTCCGCTGCGCGCCGGTCATCGCACTGTCGTAGATCAGCGCGGCCCGATCGCCGTGCCCGGCATCGATATGCCGGTCCAGCGCGTTGTGGCAGGTATTCAGCTGGCCACCGGAAAACCACTCGCCGTGGCCGTCCGGACCATCGACGCAGGCCTGCGCGAACGGTCGCTGCCAGTCGATACCGGCGGCCGCATCGGCCCAGAACCCGGCCGGGTCGGCCTGCCATCTCATATAGGTCTCTTGGTAACTCACGCTGCACTTCCCGTTCAGTGACGCGCAATGATTACACTGGAAAGGCCGCGATCGATCCAATAGTTTGTAACGCGGCCGCGATAGCGGCGGGGCATGAGGTACAGCGCGTGGAAAAGATGCAGGTCGATATCGGCGACGCCGAGCTCGCGGTGGAAATCGAGGGCGAAGGCCAGCCGGTGCTGCTGATAGCGGGGCTGGGCGGGCGCCTGGCATTCTGGCGCCGGCAGCGCTCGGTGTTCGCCGAACACTACCGGGTGATCCTGCACGATCACCGCGGCACCGGCGCCAGTACCCGCTCTGAAATCGACTACTCGGTCGAGCAGATGAGTCGCGACGTGCTGGCCCTGATGGACGCGCTGGGCGTCGACCGCGCGCACCTGGTCGGGCACTCCACCGGCGGCGCGATCTGCCAGACCATCGCGCTTGAGTACCCGGAGCGCGCAGACAAGATCGTGCTCAGCGCGACCTGGCCGGGCACCGACCCCTGGTTCGACGCATTGTTCGCACTGCGCCTGCAGGTACTCGAGCAATGCGGCGCGCGCGCCTACCTGATGGACGGCACGCTGCGCGCCCTGCCGGCGGCCTGGCTGCAGCAGCGCGGCGACCAGCTCGAGCAGATGGTCGACGACCGCCTCGCAGAATTCCCGGGCAAAAAAATCGAAGCATCGCGTATTGCCGCGATTCGCGCCTTCGATGCCGGCCGCAACGCTGAGAAAATCCGCCACCAGCCGCTGGTTATCTGCGCGGAGGACGACCAGATCACGCCGTCGAGTTTCTCCCGCGAACTGGCCGGCAGAATCCCCGATGCAAGGCTCAAGGTGCTGGCAACCGGCGGGCACTTTGTACCGCAGGTCTGTGCTGATGAGTACAACCGTAAGCTGCTCAATTTCCTGCGAAATCCAGCCGCTGGCAGGTAAGCCAAACGATTGGCTAGCTGATGCCAAAAGGCACACATTGTGCTAATATTCGCCCGTGAAGCGCTTCAACTGGAACGCTGAAAAGAATGAGCAACTGCGCCTGAAACGCGGTGTCTCATTCGAGGAAATCCTCTTTCACATCGAGAAAGGCGACATCCTGGAAATCCTGGCGCACCCGAACCAGGGTAAGTACGAAGGACAAAAGATATTCGTCGTATTAGTAGACGACTACGTGCACCTGGTGCCTTTCGTCGAGGACGAGACGGAAGTTTTTTTGAAGACCATTATTCCCAGCCGCAGGGCGACGAAAGAGTATTTGATCAGGCGCAATGAACAAGCTGAGTAAACAGGAAAAGGACTTGCTGGAGTCGGTAGACGCCGGCGAGTGGCAAGGTGTCAAGGATCGAGAACAGCAAGTCGCAGACTATCAAGCGATTGCCCGCGATACCCTGAGAAAGGACCGGCGCGTGAACATACGCCTGCCCGGACGCGATCTCGACGCCATTCGGAAACGCGCGCTCATAGAAGGCATTCCGTACCAGACCCTGATCGCCAGCATCCTGCATAAATATGCTGCCGGGCGACTGGTCGAAAAGGATGGCTGACAACCGGTAAGTCATAAAAATGCACAGACAATACGTCGACACCGATGCCGGTCAGCTGCACCTGCGCATGACCGGCTCCGGGCCGGACATCGTGCTGTTGCACTGGACACCGATGTCGGCACGCATGTACGAGCACGAGCTGCCGCGGCTAGCGGAACTCGGCTTTCGCGCGACCGGCGTAGATCTGCCCGGCTTCGGCCGCTCTGACAAGCCGACGCTGCCACGGCCGTTCGACTGGCACGCGGACGCGGTCGCTCAGGGCCTGGCAGCCGCCGGCGTCAGTAACTACGCAGTTCTCGGCGCGCATTTCTCCGCGCCGATCGCGGTGGAGCTCACCACGCGTAAGAACAGCGCCGTGACTGCACTCCTGCTCGACGGCGTCGCGCAACTGCTGCCGCCGGAAGTCGTCGCCGAGATCGGCGGCAAAGTCGCCAAGCTGGCCGGACCCGGGTTACACGAAGACGGCTCGCACCGAACCTTCCTGTGGGACCAGGCGATCAATGCCTACGAGATCTTCGACCCGGACTTCGTGCTCGACGACCGGACCCTGCCGCTGATCTACCGGATGATCGAGGACTACCTGGCGACCGGTATGCCCGAGGATTTCGGCGGGTTTGCGCCCTACGACATGCCGGGGAAACTGGCCGGGGTGAATGTGCCGGGCTGCGTACTGACTGCCGAGACCGACCCATTGCGAAGCGCGCAGGCGCCGACCGTTGCCGCGCTGGAAACCGGTTCAGGCGCTGTGCGCGCGGTGACGCTGCCCGGCGGGCACCCGTTGCACGACCCGGATCGGCGGGGGCAATATGCTGAGGCGATCGCCGATTTTCTGAATACCGCGCTGAGCTGACCATGCAGATTTCCGAGCAGCAGATACAGACCTACGAGCGCGACGGCACCGTGCGCATCCCGGGCGCGTTCCGCGACTGGGTGAAACCCTTGCGCGAGAGCGTGCTCGCGGTCATCGAAGGCCAGCGCGCCGGCAGGATCAAACCGGAAGATGCAGCCTGCGTGTTCCAGAACCCGCTCAACATCATCGAGCAATTCGGCGGCGGCGCGATGGCGCTGGGCATCGTGCCCTACCACGCGGGCTTCGAGCGCTGGCTGGATAACTCGCCGGCGGCGGAAATGGCCGCGACCATCATGCGCAGCGACAAGGTGCGCTTCTGGGTCGACGCGACTTTTCTGAAAGAAGAGAACCAGGCGGCCGAGGGCACGCCCTGGCACAACGACACCTGCACCTGGCCATTCTGGGGTAAGCAGATGACGATACTCTGGATCGCGCTGACCGATGTCGGCCCGGACGACGGCCCGCTGATCACGGTACGCGGCACGCACGAAGGTGACGGCCGCTACTACTCGACCTTCTTCCCGCAGGACCAGGAGCCACTTCCGGGCTACAAACCCTGGCAGGAACTGATGGACCAGGCGGAAAGCCCGGACGCCGAGATCCAGACCTGGACCCTGCAGGCCGGGGACTGCCTGTTCATGCACCCGACCACGATCCATGGCTCGGCGCCGCGTTCGGCCGACAGCGGCACGCCGAGGCTGGCCTTCAGCACGCGCTGGCTGGGTGACGACGTGGTCTGGAAGCCGGACCCGCTGACCGTGCCGATGGCGCCGCAGCTGGTCGACCATCCCGGCATGACTTACAACGCACCGCCGCCGGACGAGGTCATCCCGCCGCAGTGGCCGCGCGCCTGAGCGCGGGTGGACGCTTCTAAGCGTTTACGTAACGACGGCCGCGCATGCTCGCGGCATCGTCGTAGGCCTTGCTCTCGTCTCGCGGCGGCAGGACGACATGTTCGTCCATTTTGTCCGGGTACGGGACCTGCGCGAGCAGGTGCTCGATGCAGGCGATACGCGCGCTGCGCTTGTCGTCGGTCTTCACCACGTACCAGGGCGATTTTTCCGTGTCGGTGGCCGCGAACATCTCATCCCGCGCACGCGAGTAATCGTACCAGCGCCGCCGTGCCTCCAGGTCCATCGGGCTCAGCTTCCACTGCTTGCGCGGATCGTCGATGCGCTCCTGGAAACGTTTCTCCTGCTTCTCGTTACTGACTTCCAGCCAGTACTTGATCAGGATGATGCCGTCGTCGATCAGCGCGCTCTCGACTTCCGGGCAGACCCTGAAAAAGCGCTGCCGCTGTTCCTCGGTGCAGAAGCCCATCACGATCTCGACGCCGGCGCGGTTGTACCAGCTGCGGTCGAACAGCACGACTTCGCCGCCTGACGGCAGCTGCTGGATGTAGCGCTGGAAGTAGAGCTGGGTCTTTTCTTTATCGGTCGGCGCCGGCAGCGCGACGGTACGAAACACCCGCGGGCTGACGCGCGCGGTGATCGCCTTGATCAGCCCGCCCTTGCCGGCCGCGTCGCGGCCTTCGAAGATCACCACGATTCG
>CBFCXA010000043.1:0-11895 GCA_965601985.1 uncultured Chromatiales bacterium
GGGCGAGGTGAAGCTGCTCGATTTCGGGATCGCGCGCGCCAATGACGGCATGCCGCTGACCGGCGGGCTGGTGGCCAAGACGCCGGCCTACGCGAGCTGCGAAGTGCTGGAAGGCGACAACCCGAACTTCCAGGACGACCTGTTCTCGCTGGCCTCGGTCGCCTACCGCGTGCTGACCGGCCAGCGCCCGTTCGGCAGCGCCAACGCGCTGGAAGCCGAGAGCGAACAACGCGAACCAGTCCCCGTGCCCGGCCTGTCGCCGCAGCAATGGCGGGCACTGAGCACGGCGCTGGCCTGGCGTCGCGAGCAGCGCAGCGCAGACGTGCAGTCGTTCCTGACGGAATTTTTCGGCGAAGAAGAGATCGTGCTGGCCTCGCCGGAGCCGGTAACGGCCACTCCGCCGGCAGCGGCTGCCGAACCAGCCCGCTGCGAACCTCCGGCCGGGTCCGCGACGCCAGACGTTCCGGCCGCGGAGTCCGAGATGAAAGCGGCGCCGGCGCCACAACCCGCTGCGAGCGAGGCTGGCGACGCTGCCGAACCCATGGCCGAGGTATTCGAGGACGACGAGAAATCGCGCGCCGCCTGGCTGCGACCGGCGCTTGCCGCCGGCGTCGTGGGCGTTGCCGTTGTCGGCGGCTGGATGATGTTCGGTGGCGACCAAGCACAGGTCCCGGCCACCGTCAGCGACGCCAGACTCGAGGTTGCGGAGGAAACGGCAGCAGAGTCGCCGGCCCCGGTCACGAAGACAGCGGAAAGCCTGGTCGAAGAAGCCGCTGCGGTAGCGACCGTTGCTGCAACATCGCCCGAACCTGCCCGAGCACTGCCGGAACCCGCACCCGAACCGCAGGGACCGCAGATAGCGGCAGCGGCGAAAGAGCAGGCGCAAGCGCCTGTCGCGGAGCCGGAACCCGCCGCCGAGCCTGCCGATGAAGCACCTGACAACGGTGCCGGCGGGGCAGCAGTCGCGGCCGCTGCGCTGGCCGCGACTTCGGTCACAGAAGCCGCGGCCGAAACAGCGAAGGTCGCCGACACGTCGGCGGACGAACCCGCGGCTGCTGAAACGGTCGCTGAAGAATCACCGAAGGCCGACGCGCCCGCTGAACAAACAGCCGCTGCGGATACGGCCCCGCCGGCCAGCGAGCCCGAGGCCGTGGAGGCAGACACCGTATCGGCGCCGGCTGAAGCGATGCTGGCCTCGACCATGAGCCTGGCGATGGTGAGCCCGGACAGCACACAACGCGCGGCCGGGGTAAAGCAGGACAACGCACCGCTGCCGGAGCCGGTGGCTGCGCCGGAACCGGACGCTTATGGGCCGCCGCCCGAGCTGGCGCCGCCGAAAATCGAAGAAGTCCTGATGTCGACGCTGAAGTTCAAGCGCTTCGTCGAGCCGAAGTTTCCGCGGCGCGCTCGCGACGAAGGGGTCCAGGGCTGGGTCGATGTGCGATTCCTGGTAACCGCCGAGGGCAGGACCGCGGAGATCGAAGTGCTCGACTCCCAGCCCGGCGGCACCTTCGACGAAGCCGCGGTCGCGGCCGTGGAACGCTGGCGCTTCAAACAGCGCCGGATCGACGGCGAAGCGGTGCCGAGCCGAACCGGGATCAGGCTGCGCTTCGATCAGTAGCCGAGCGGACCGAATACGTCGCGCTTGCGGAACAGGCTGGTCAGGAAACGCCAGCGCACTTTGCCCGGCGTCAGCCAGCGCACCGCCGCGCCGTTCTTGTCCGCCGCCAGCATGCCGTCCACCAGCCATGGGGTCACCGTTTCGACCGTGTCGGCAAGAACGTTGAGAATCCTCTTGCTCTTCTCCCAGCGCTCACCGCGCTGATCCGGCGGCGGCACCAGCAGGTCGGTAACGACGATACCCGGGCTCAGGTAGCACATCTTCACCGGCGTATCCTTGAGTTCCAGCGCCAGCGCCTTGGTCAGGTACTTGACCGCGTACTTGGTCGAACCATAAGGCGCCACGGCCGGACGAACCTGCCCGTTGCTGCCAAAGCCTTCCATGTTGAAGATGCGCCCGTCGCCCTGCTTGTACATGCCGGGGATCGCAACCCGGCAGCCATTCATCAGGCCGATCAGGTTGGTCTGCACGGTCAGCGCGTAGTCCTCCGGGGGCACTGCGAAAAATGGCGCTTTTACGCCATCGCGGCCGGCGTTGTTGACCCAGATATCGACACTGCCGAGTTCGTCGGCCGCTGTGTCCCAGAGCTGCTGCACCTGGGCGTAGTCGGCGACGTCACAGGCCTTGCCGACCACGCGCCGCTCCGGCCAGTCCGCGCGCAGTGCCGCGACCGTTTCATCGACGGCCTGCTGGCCACGGCTGGAAACCACGACGTCATGGCCACGACGCAGGAACTCGACCGCCATGCCGCGACCGATGCCCTTGGTGCTGCCGGTAATGACTACATTCATCCAGTAACTCCATTGCAATTGCCCGGTCCATTGTCGACACTCGCCACGCTCAATCAAGGAAGTCTAGATTGGCCGGTTCCTCCCGCAAAGCGATTTATGCCGCATTGATCGGCAACGGCCTGATCGCGGTGACCAAGTTCGGCGCCGCCGCCTTTACCGGCAGTGCAGCGATGCTGTCGGAAGGCATTCATTCCCTGGTCGACACCGGCAACCAGGTACTGCTGTTGCTCGGGTTGAAACGCGCAGCGCGACCGGCCAGCGAAGAGTTCCCTTTCGGCCACGGCAAAGAAGTGTATTTCTGGTCGTTCTCGGTCGCGATCCTGATCTTCGCACTGGGCGCAGGCATCTCGCTGTGGCAGGGCTACATCCACATAGTCGACCCCGCGCCGCTGGAAAACGTCGTGGTGAACTACATCGTGCTGGGGCTGGCAATCCTGTTCGAAGCCGGGGCATTCACCGTCGCCTATCGCGAGTTCGCTTCTCACAAAGGCCAGCTCGGGTTTCTCGAAGCGGTAAAGCGCGGCAAGGACCCGAGTCTGTTCGTGGTGCTGTTCGAAGACGGTGCGGCGATGCTCGGTCTGCTGGTCGCACTGGGCGGCATCGCGCTGGCGGAAGTCACCGGCAACCCGGTGTTCGACGGCGCTGCGTCCCTGGTCATCGGACTGATCCTCGCCGGCACGGCCGTGTGGCTGGCCTACGAAACCCAGGCGCTGCTGATCGGCGAGAGCGCGTCGACCTGGATCGTCACCGACATTCGCCGGCTGCTGGTTCGCCATGAAGGCATTACCACGGTCAACGAGGTGGCCACGCTGCACATGGGCCCCGAGTTCATCCTGGTGACCATCAGCGTGGATTTCGCCGACGCGCTCGATTCGAACGGCGTCGAGACCCTGGTTGCGCAACTGACGCGCGAGATCAAGGCGATCGACGCATCGGTGCGGCGGGTATTCATCGAGGCCGAGAAGCGCGCGGACCATCGTCGCGAGATGGCGGAGGCCGCGAACTGAACCTGAGACCGATCGCGCTGTGCCTGGCGCTGGCCGCTGCCGCCTGCGCCCCGCCGCCGGAGCCGCTCGGCTTCGAGGGCCTGACCATGGGCACGGTGTATTCGGTGCGCCTGTCCGCACTGCCGCCTGATGCAACGCTGGCCGAAATCGCCGCGCTGATCGACGCGGAACTCGCCGCGGTCAACGCCACGATGTCGACTTACGACCCGCAGTCGGAGCTGTCGCTGTTTAACGCGCAACAGGGTACCGACTGGGTCCCGGCCAGCGCTGCACTTGTCGCTGTCGTCAGCGAAGCCCAACGGATTTCTACGCTGACCGACGGGGCGTTTGACGTGACCGCCGGGCCGCTGGTGGATCTCTGGGGCTTCGGACCGGAACGCGGCAACGGCAGTGTGCCTGACACCGCCGCGATCGAGTCGGTACGTGAGCGTGTCGGCTACACGCAGCTCGAAGTCCGCGCCGAAGCACCTGCTCTGCGTAAAACACGTGGCGACCTCGCCGTGGACCTGTCCGCGATCGCCAAGGGCTACGGCGTCGACCGGGTTGCGGGGCGGCTCGAACGCCTCGGTGTCGATGCCTACCTGGTGGAAATCGGCGGCGAACTGCGCACCCGCGGCCGGCGGCCGGACGGACGCGCCTGGCAGGTCGGCATCGAGCGGCCCGACAGCGACGGGCGCGCGGTGCGCCAGGTGCTGCCGCTGGCAGGCGGCGCGCTGGCCACCTCCGGCGACTACCGCAATTATTTTTCCGAAGCGGGCCGCCGCTACGGCCACATCATCGATCCGCGCAGCGGCAGCGCGGTTCAGCACGAGCTCGCGTCCGTGACCGTGCTTGCGGACGATTGCATGATTGCTGATGGCTGGGCGACCGCGCTGAGCGTGCTCGGGCCCGAGGCCGGCATGACGCTGGCCGGTGAGCTGGGCCTGGCCGCGCTGTTCGTCCTGCGCGACGGCGATACGCTGCGAGACCTGGCCAGCCCGGCATTCGGCGACGCGTTTCCGTCTGCCACTGAAGAAGGAGCGAAGCGACCGTGATCGACCACATCGGCCTCATCGTGCGTGATTACCCGGCCAGCCGTGCGTTCTATCGGCGCTCACTGGAACCGCTCGGGTACGTGCTCGTCGAAGACCATGTCAGTGTTGGCGCGTTCGGACCACCAGGCATGCCGCTGTTCTGGCTGTACCAGGGCGAACCTGCGCATACCGCGGTGCACGTGGCGCTGAATGCGGCCGATCGTGCCGCGGTCGACGCCTTTCACGCAGCCGCGCTCGCCGCCGGCGGTGCAGACAACGGCGCACCGGGTCTGCGGCCAAAATATCACGAGCACTACTACGGCGCCTTCGTATTCGATCCGGACGGCAACAACCTGGAAGCCGTCTGCCATCGGCCTCCGGGCTGAAGCGCCGCGACCCGGATCATGCCGGCTGGCCTGGTGTCGGGCAGCTGCTTAACATGCTGACCATGAACCGGCACTACCGCCACCTCGCCTGCGCAGGGCTCGTAATGTTCGTGAGCCTGCCGGCGATCTCGTCCGACTGGACACACTACGGCGGCAACCGCGGCGGGCAGCAGTTTTCGCCGCTGGCGCAGATCAATCGCAGCAACGTACAGCAGCTGGAAGTCGCCTGGCAGTACCGCAGCGGCGAACTCGAACGCCGCAGCGAATTCGAAAACGCGACGGCCAAGGTCCAGGTCAACCCGATCCTGCTTGCCGAGGCCGCCGGCGGTCACCTGGTGCTCTGCTCGCCGTTCAACCGGCTGATAGCGCTGGACCCCACGACCGGCAGCGAGCGCTGGGTCTATGACCCGGAGATACGCATCGGCGGTTACGCGACCGAAGACGACCCGGAGGGATTGAAGAGCCCGGCGTTTGCCAACTGTCGCGGCGTCGCCTACTTCGAAGACGAACAGGCAGACGAGGATGCCGCCTGCCGCCACCGATTGTTGATGAACACGCATGACCTGCGCCTCGTTGCAGTCGACGCGCGTGACGGCAAGGCCTGCGCAGATTTCGGCGATGCGGGAACCGTGGGCATCGAAGCCGACGTGCTCAGCGCCGAGCCACCGGCCGACATCGGTGAAGTGAAGTTCGCCTCGCCGCCGGTGGTGATCAACGGCGTGGTGGTGCTCGGCTCGGTAGTCCGCGACAACCATCGCTACAACGCACCGTCAGGCGCAGTGCGCGCCTACGATGCCCGCACGGGCAAGCCACGCTGGACCTGGGACCCGGTGCCGCGCGACCCGTCCGACCCGGCGTACGAGGAGTGGACACCTCAAGCCGCGGCCGCGACCGGTGGCGGCAATGTCTGGGGGCTGATGAGCGTCGACGAGGAACTGGACCTCGTCTACCTGCCGACCTCGGAGCCGTCGCCGGATTTCTACGGCGGCACGCGGCCCGGCGACAACCGCTATGCCGATTCCATCGTCGCGCTGCGCGGCGCGACCGGCGAAGTCGCCTGGCATTTTCAGACCATTCATCACGACGTCTGGGACTACGACAATGCCGCGCAGCCGAGCTTCGTGGAGCTGCGCCGCGACGGCCAGCCATTCCCGGCCGTGGTGCTCGGCACCAAGACCGGCCTGCTGTTCATCTTTCATCGGGAAACCGGTAAGCCGTTCTTCCCCATCGAAGAACGCCCGGTACCGCAGGACGGCGTGCCCGGCGAGGTCCTGTCGCCGACCCAGCCGTTCCCGGTGCGGCCGCCGCCACTGGTGCCGCAGTCGTTCTCACCGGACGACTTCTGGGGCATCAGTGCCTTCGACCGCGGACAGTGCAGAAAGGCTTACGCCGATTTCCGGATGGGCCCGATCTACACGCCGCCATCGCTTGAGGGCACGATCATCATGCCGTCGACCGCCGGCGGCATTAACTGGGGCGGCCTGGCCATCGATCCGCGCTCGCGCATTGCGGTGGCCAAGGTGCTGCGCATGGGCCACTACGCGCAGCTGATTCCGATCGAAGAACTCACCGACGCAACACCGGCCGGTGAGAACCTGATGGGCACACCGGCGCCGCTGCTGGGTACGCCCTACGCCTTGCGCCAGGGTCCGGTCGTCTCGCCGATGTTCACGCCCTGCTCCGCGCCGCCCTGGTCGGCGCTGGTGGCGGTCGACCTGCAGGCCGGTGAGATCCTGTGGCAGGCGCCGCTGGGCAGCCTCGACAAGCTGATGCCATTCCCGCTGCCGTTGCGCTGGGGCACCGCGAGTTTCGGCGGACCAATGGTCACGGCCGGCGGGCTGGTGTTCATCGGCGCCACGCAGGATGACCGGCTGCGCGCCTTCGACCTGGTTAGCGGCGCAGAGCTGTGGGACGCGGTGCTGCCGACCGGCGCCTTCGCGTTGCCGATGAGCTATGCGGTCGACGGGCGCCAGTACGTGGTGGTCGCGGCTGGCGGGCACCCGTTCATCTATCAGAAACCCGGCGACTACCTGATCGCTTTCGCGCTGCCGGAGGACTGACGCGGCCACGCGGTGGTCGCCGCTGCAGCGCGCCGCAAACCGCAGGCCGGCCGGCGACGAAACTACGCGCATGTCAGACCAACCCGAAGCCCAGGCCACCCTCACCGACCGCCTGCTGCTGGCAGCCGGCATCGTGCTGTTCGCGATCGGCCAGTCGCTGAACTTCATCATCGTCGCGCCGCTGGCCCGCTCCACCGGCCTGACCGAGCAGCAGTTCGGCATTGCCTACACGCTGGCCAGCCTGCCGCTGGTATTCAGCGCGCCTTTCTGGGGCAAGCGCAGCGACGCGATCGGACGCAAGCCGGTGTTCATCCTCGGCCTGCTGGGCAGCGGGCTGGGCACACTCGCGCTGGCACTCAGCCTGAAGGCCGGCATGAGCGGCCAGCTCTCGGTGCTGGCGGTGCTCATTGCGATCACGCTGGCACGCGGTTTTTACGGCGTGACCTCGTCGGCGCTGTACCCGGCCGCCGCGGCCTACATGGCCGATGTCACCACCATGCAGAATCGCGCCAAGGGCATGGCGCTGATCGGCGGCGCGAACAGCATGGGCTCGATACTCGGCCCGTTCCTGGCCGCGGGATTCGCGTTTGCCGGCGCGCTGATGCCGATGTATGTCGCCGCCGGGATGTGCGTTGCGGGCGCGTTCGCCGCCGTCTGCCTGCTGCGCGAGCCGAAAAAACACGCGGCGAGCAAGGCGAGGGGGCCATCGAATCTCAAGTGGACCGACGCGCGACTGCGCCCGTTCCTGATCATGTGGGCCTGCTTCTTCCTGATCTTCATCTCGCTGAACCTCCTGACCGCGTTCTATATAGAGGACCGGCTGGGCATCAGCGACAAGACCTCGGTGATCCGCACCGCCAGTCTCGCGCTGCTGGCCATGGCCGGGGTCATTACCGTGGTGCAGGGCGTGGCGCTGCAGATCTGGCATGTGTCGCCGCGCATCCTGCTGCGGCTGTGTGGACCGGCCTTCTGTCTCGCGCTCTTAATGATGGCTTTTGCGACCAATGTCGGCATGCTGGTCGGCGGGTACGCGGTGCTGGGCCTGGCGTTCTCGTTCGCCACACCCGGCATCAACGGCAGCGCCAGCCTGGCCATGCGGCCGGAGGAACAGGGCGCCGCGGCGGGTTATCTGGGCGCGTCGAACACGGTTGGTGCCATTCTCGCGCCGATCGTCGGTACCACCATCTACCAGATCGCACCCAATGCACCGTTCCTGTTCGGCGCCGGGCTGTTCTTCTTCATCAGCCTCTATGCGCTGACCATCAAGGTCGTGACGCCGGCGCAGGCCAGTGAGGCGGCGCAGGAGCCGGCTACGCAGAAGAGCTAGGCGTGGACTCAGATCTGCCGGCGGCGGATATAGTCGCGGTACAGGTCGTAGAAGAAGCCGTCGACACGTTCGAAAGACTCCGGCGCCAGGTCTTCCAGCAGCCTGCGGTTCATTGGCGGGTATTCGTCGGGCCCGCCCTCTTCCGGCCACTGCCGCGTGGCATCGACGATGATCTTCGAACTGTTCGGGCGATCCGGTGAACTCGGGTCCAGCGGCATGCCGCGCGCGCTCTCAATGATCTCCGTGGCCGGGTACGGCTGCCAGCGCGAGCCCATCGCGAACATCACCTGGGTGCGGTTGTACACGTCGATGTCCGCGTCGACCACGACCACGACTTTCGCAATCGGTACGATCCTGGCCAGGTTGCGGCCGATTTTCAGCGCCTGCCCGGGTTCTTCCTTGTTGATGCTGATGAAGGTCAGGCCGGTGGCCTCGACCGGCGAGTGGAAGGCAATGGCGTTTGGTACGAAACGCTTCAGTCGCGCAAAGGCAATCGCCTCCAGCGGCGCGGTGCAGAAGCCGCGCGTGACGCCGGTGAACTGGTTCAGGATCCACGGGTTGCGCCGGTGCGTGATGGCCGTGATTTCCATGAAGAAGTTCTCGCTCTTCTTCAGTCCGAGGTAGCCGTACATCTCGCCGAACGGCCCTTCCGGTTCCATCGGCGCATCCAGCGGCACGACGCCCTCGATCACCATCTCCGCATTCGCCGGCACGCGCAGGTCACTGGTCTCACACTTCACGGTTTCCAGCGCCTGGCCACGCAGCCCGCCGGAAATCGACAATTCATCCGTGCCGTCTTTCGATACGGACGATCCGCTGATGATCCAGGTCATCGGGTCCTGGCCGAGCACGATGGCAATCGGCGTGGATTTCTCGCCGCGCTCCTTCTTTTTCATGAAGGCTTTCCAGGCGCCCTGCCCCGGCTCCGGGTTCACGCCGAGTTTTTTCGGGCCCTTGATCTGGCAGCGGTAGGTGCCGAAGTTCTTGCCGAGGTCTACATCGTCGGTAAATACCGAGCCGGTATTCACGTAGCGGCCCGAGTCGCCAGGATTGGAAGTAATAAAGGCGAACTTCGTGATGTCGATATCGTCGCCGGTCACCACCACCTGCTTGACGGGGGCGCGCCTGGGTTCAATCTCGACCGGCGGGATCAGCGGCAGCTTGCCGCCGTTGTCGGCGAGCACGCCCGTGATGTGCGCGATGACATTGCGGTAGGTTTCCGTACCGTGCCCGGGGACCGGCTCCAGGCCGAAGGCCAGCGCCTCGGTATCCCAGTGGCCCTGGTGATTGAACACCACCGGGCCCTTTACCCACTGGCCGTCGATTTTCACTTCTTCGGCGATCACCGCCGGTGCCTCGTACATGCCGAAGCAGTCCATCAATCGGTAAGCCAGCGCGGTCATCTCGAAGGCATCCTGGTCCAGTCTCTTGATGCGCATGACCAGGCCGCGCCGTTCGAGATCTTTCATCCACTCGCGGAAATCGCTGTGCGGGAATTTCGATGCAAGTTTCGGTGCGCGCTCTGACAGGCCGTCCAGACCGCCGTCCTGCGCCAGCGCGACGCTGGACGCCGACGCCCCGGCCAGCCCGGCAGTCAGCGCCATCAGCTGCCTGCGATCCAGCTGTACCCTGCGTTCTTCGATATTCGCGTTGTTTTCTTCGTCGCCGGACATGGAACTGGGCCTCTCACGAGTCAAGGAAACCGGTCCGCAGGATGAAACAGGGCAACCGGCGGATCAAGTAGCCGGAAAATTGCGCCGCGCTGCGGATGCCCTGATCAGCGATCGATGCTGTAGATGATCTCCAGCGTCTGTTCGCGCCCGGAGCCGGCTTCCAGGCTGAAGCCGCGGCCGACGTCGTAGCGCACCAGGAAGGTACCGACACGGTCGAACAGGCCGTAGGTATAGCGCACGAAAACATCTTCGCTCAGGCGCTTGCCGGCGACCACCGACGTGTCCTGGCCGCCGCTGCCGGCGAAGCTGATCTCGTCGAGCATCAGGCTTTCCTGCAGCTGCTCGGTGACGGGCAACATACCGACCAGGCCGAGCGCAACGGCGGTGCCGCTGAGTTCGGAGCCGGCCGAGTCGCTGAGGTCGGTAGCCGGGCGGCCCAGCACCAGGAACGACAAGGCGTCGGTTTCGCCCATCGCCGGCTCGCCGAAGACCTCGGTTCGAATCTCGCTGACCGGCCCGGTCAGCAGCACGCCGGCGCGGTAGTCGCGACCTTCCCAGGTGACTTCGCGCACGGCGCGCACGTCCAGGCTGGGATCGTCCAGCGCGCCGGTGAAAATCAATACACCTCGGTCGATCGATAGCTCGCGTCGCGCCGCCCGGAAGCGGCCGGCAATGGTCCGCAGCGAGCCATCGGCGCGAAATGGCTCTTCGACCGACGCGCGCGCGAGCTTCAGCCGGCCGCCGAGGCGCGTGTCGAGGCCGAAGCCCCGGAACACGACGTCGTCGCCCAGGCTCAGGTCGAGACTGCCAATCACGCCGTAGGCATAGCGCTGCCTCGGTTCCGGCGGATCGATTTCGTAATGCACGACGATATCGCCCGACGGAGTCTGTGCACTGGCAGGCAACTCCTCTACTTCGATACGCGCACGCGGCACCAGCACTCTGCCCTGCACGTCGACCAGCTGCTGGTCGACGATCAGTTGCAGGTCCGGGCTGACATGCACCGACTGGTTCGGAAAGCGGACCGCCTGGAAGCGATCGCCGCGCAGCCTGGCCTCTATATACAGGCCGCGCTCGTCGGCCAGTTTCACCGCGCCGTCGAGTTCGAGCCGGCCGCCGCCGGACTCCGCGCCGGCCGTCAGCAAGCCGATTTCGTCACCGCTACCGGGCACCAGCGACAGCTCGACCGCTTCGAGATCGATACCGGCCAGCGGCACGAAGGCGCGAGCCTCGGTGAGTCTCGCGTATCCGCCCAGGCGCGGCATTGCCCGGGAGCCGGTAAGTTTCAGGTCGACCTCGACCCGTCCGCCGACGCGCTCTAATGGCAGAAAGCGCGCAATCAACGGCGCGGGCAGGGAAAGATCAGGCAGCGTCGCGAGAAGGCGCAGGTTCAGCCCGGCGTCAGTCGACAGCGGGTCGCTAATCTCGCCGCCGAACTCGACCGCCAACCCGTAGTCGCCCGCGATTCGACCGCGAAGCACGGCCTGGGTTTCATCGGCGCGGAGGCTCAGCTGAACAACATCGATCGCCGTTTCGATCGCGTCGTCGGTCGTTGTCGCAAAGCCCAGCAATGTGTCGCTCTGCCGCCAGTCGAGTTCCAGCTGCCAGTTCTCGTCGCTGCGCCGGTAGGCGAGGCTCGCGTCTGCCTTCCCGTCGACTGACAGGTCCTCGGCAACGAGCCCGGCGAACACAGCCAGCGGCAGTCCGTCCAGGCGCGCAGCAGCGCGCTGCTCGTTGCCGGCCAGTTCAATGGCCTCGACGCAAAGTCGCGACGAGGACTGTGACCAGCAGTGCGCAGCCGCGGTAAACGAGTCAGCGGACAGCCGCAGCTCAAACGGCGCGTCCAGCGACCATGGTCCGGCAACGCCGGCATCGAGCTCGCCACGCGCAATGGCCTGGGTCAGCAGGCCTTCCGCCCAGCCGCCGCTGCCGGCCAGGCTTGCACGCAGCGGCCCGTCGCGCAGCGCGAGATCCAGCTCGTAAGCATCCGTCGCGCCGAACACGGTCAGCTCGAGAT
>CBFCXA010000044.1:0-11650 GCA_965601985.1 uncultured Chromatiales bacterium
CACATCAGCCCGGCCAGTACCAGGCCGAGCGCCAGCCCGGCGTGTATCAGGTACAACTGGGTCAGCGACTGGGCGAACGGATAGGCCGACACGCTCAGGCCCATTACGATGAGACCGATACGGATCAGCCGCACTACGCCGGCGCGGTCGACCAGCGCACCCACGAACGGCGCCATCAGGCCGGCCAGCAGCAGAGAGATCGCGGTGGTGCCGCTGATCTGCCCGGCGCTGACATCGAAGGTTTCGATGAACCGCGGGAACAGGTTCTGCGGCACGAACAGCGTCAGGCCGTTGGTGAAGAAATAGGTGGCGACCGAGACGCTGCAGACGGTCCAGCCGTAAAACCACCGGCCCGGGCGCGCCGCGTCGTCGATCCCGGTACTCATCCCCTTATGCCCCTGCCCGCGGCTAGCGGGCCGCGCTCTGTTCGTTCAGCGGGTTGCCCTCGGTATCGAGCAGGCGAATCTCGTCGAAGCCCAGCCCGGCGAGATCCTGCTCGATCGCGGCACGGTCGCCGACCACTACCCAGTACAGCGCGTCGGGGGCGAGCACGTCGCCGGCCGCGCGCTGCACGTCGTCCAGCGAAACGTTCTCTACCCGCTCGGCGTAGCCGTCCCAGTAGTCGTCGGGCAGGCCGTAGCGCACGATCTCGTTCAGGCTGCTCAGAACCGCGCCGCCGGACTCCCAGCGGCCGGGCAGCGACAGCGTGTTGGTGCGCACCACGCGCTCCAGTTCCGCTGCGGTGGCAGGTGCATCGCCGACGATCTGCGTGAACTCGCCGAGCATTTCGCGAATCGCATCCGCGGTCTTGTCGGTCTGCACCGGGGCGTAGGCCAGCAGCGGGCGCTCGCCGCGCGCATCCAGGATGAAACTGTAGGCGCCGTAGCTCCAGCCCTTGTCCTCACGCAGGTTCATGTTGATGCGCGCGGCACTCTGGCCGCCGAGCACGTCGTTCATGGCCTGGATCGCGAGTTCTTCCGGGTTGTTCTTCGGCGGGATCAGCTGGCCGGTGAATATCACCGACTGCTCGGCGCCGGGGCGGTCGAGCAGGTAGAGCACCCGTTGACCGCGATTTTGTGTCGCGGCCAGGCGCTTGTCGGGAATCTCGCCCGCCTGCCAGTCGCCGAACAGGTCTTCCAGCGTTTCTTTCAAATCGTTCGTGTCGACGTCGCCGACCACCACCAGCGTCGCGTGGTTCGGTTTGAACCAGGTGTCGTGGAACGCGACCAGGTCGTCGCGGTTCATGGCCATGAGGTCGGCCTCGGTACCGGAGCCGGTCAGCGGCTGGCCGTACGGGTGCTCTTCGCCGTACATCAGTTTCGGCAGCACGCGCAGCGCCATCGACAGCGGGCGGTTTTTCTCCTGCTGGATGCCGGCCAGGTTGATGCGCCGCAGGCGTTCCAGTTCCTTGTCCGGGAAGGACGGCTCGAGAACGACTTCGGCAAAGATCTCCATCGCCGGCGCGAGATTTTCCGCCAGTGCCGAGAGCTGTACGCTGGAAGTGTCCAGCCCGGAGCCGCCGCTGACGCTGGCGCCGAGCAGCGCGAGGTCTTCGGCGATCTCCAGGGCTGAGCGCCTGCTGGTGCCCTCGTCGAGCATTTCCATGGCCAGCGAAGACGTGCCGGGGCGGCCGAACTGGTCGGCCGCGAAGCCGGCGTCGAGCAGCAGCGAGGCCTTGACCAGCGGCACGTCGTCGCGTTCGGCGACGATCACCTTCAGTCCGTTGTCCAGTTCGAAGCGCTGGAATTGCGGGAATTTCACCGCCGGCATGGCGCCAGGCACCGGCAGGCCGGCGCTGCGGTCGACGCCGTCGGTCGCGGCGACTAGCGGGGCCTGCGGCTGCACCTCCAGCACGAATACGCCATCACCCAGCCACTCGCGCGCGACGTCGCGCAGGTCCTGCGGCGTCACGCTGTCGAGTACCGCCAGCTGCTGCTTGTAGGCCTCGGGCGTGCCGGCGTAGACCATGCCGCGCGCGAGCACACCGGACTTGCCGCCGGTGCCGCCGACGCGCTCCACGCCGCGCAGAAACTGCGCGCGGGTCTGCGCAACGACGCGCTGCAGTTCCTTCTTCGTCGGGCCCTTGTCGCGGAAGCGCGCCAATTCCTCGCGCAGCGCGGCCTCGACCGCGGCCAGGTCCCCGCCCGGCTGCGCGGTTGCGGCCAGGTAAGTGATGCCGGCAATTTCAAACGGCAGCGGCGCGAGCGCCGCGTCGCTGGCGATCTGGTCGGTGTAAACCAGGCGTTCGTACAAACGCGAGTTCTTGTCACCACCCAGGATCGCGGCGGCCAGTGCCAGCTTCGTGGCGTCTTCCGTGCCCCAGGCCGGGCCGGTCCAGGCGAAGTACACGCGCGCCTGCGGCACGCGGTCGCTCATCACCATGCGGCGCTCGTCGGTGTAGCGCGGAATCCAGCGCTGCGGGCGGGTCAGCGGCGGGCCCGGCTCGATGTCGCCGAAGTACTTCTCGGCGCGGGCGAACGCGTCGTCGGTGTCTATATCACCGGCCAGTACCAGCACCGCGTTATTCGGGCCGTACCAGGTCTCGAACCACTCGCGCACGTCCTCGACGTTGGCAGCGTTGAGGTCTTCCATCGAGCCGATAGTCTCCCAGCGGTACGGATGACCTTCCGGGAACAGCTGCGGCAGCATTGCCTCGAACACGCGACCATAGGGCTGGTTCTCGCCCTGGCGCTTTTCGTTCTGCACCACGCCGCGCTGCTCGTCGAGTACTTCCTGGCTGATCGCGCCGGCGAAGTGACCCATGCGGTCCGATTCCAGGAACAGCGCGGTATCCAGCGCGCTCTTGGGTACCGTCTGGAAGTAGTTGGTGCGGTCGAACCAGGTGGTGCCATTCAGGTCGGTCGCGCCGAGCTCCTGCAATACGTTCAGGTACTCGCCGTCGAAGTTCTCGGAGCCCTGAAACATCAGGTGCTCGAACAGGTGCGCGAAACCGGTGCGGCCGGGCGACTCGTTCTTCGAGCCGACGTGATACCAGACATTGACTGCGACCACCGGCGCCTTGCGGTCTTCGTGAACGATCACGGTCAGGCCGTTGTCGAGCACGCGAATTTCGTACGGTATGTCGATCTCGGCGGCCGCAAGCGGCAGCGCGGCCAGACCGGTGGTCAGCAGGGTCAGCGTCAGGCGGCGAAACGGGGTCATGAGGGCTCCGGATAGTGTGGGCGCCAGGGCGCGGCGAAGGGCGCGATTCTAGCAAGCGCGAGGGCTGCAGCCCCGCACTTGCCCTTATACTGATGCATTCAGGAAGTTTTTCGTTCCGCCCCGGGGGTCGGATCCCAGATATGACCGCAGATGCTTTAGTCATAAAAGAGGCACGGCTCGTCAACGAGGGCGAGATTAGCGAAGCAGATCTGCGCATCCGCAACGGGCGGATTGCCGAGATCGGCGCCGGCCTGACACCGGGCGAGGGCGAAGCGGTGCTGGATGCCGCGGGGCAATATCTGTTGCCCGGGATGATCGACGACCAGGTGCACTTCCGCGAACCGGGGCTGACCCACAAGGGCGACATGGCCACGGAATCCGCCGCCGCGGTCGCCGGTGGCATCACCAGCTTCATGGATATGCCCAACGTCGACCCGCTGACTACCGATCGCGAGGCGCTGGCCGCGAAGTACGCGCTGGCCAGGGACCGGGCCTCCGGCAACTACGCCTTCTACCTCGGCGCGACCAACGACAACATCTCCGAACTGCGCGCGGTCACGCCGGCCGAGTGTTGCGGAATCAAGTGCTTCATGGGCGCGTCGACCGGCGACATGCTGGTCGACGACCCGCAGGCGCTGGAGTTGATGTTCCGTGACGCGCCGGTGCTGGTCGTGACTCACTGCGAAGACACGCCGACGATCGAGGCCAACGCCAAAGCCGCGCTCGAGAAGTACGGCGATGACGTGCCGCTGAGCGAGCACCCGGCAATCCGCTCGGCCGAGGCCTGCTATAAATCTTCGTCACTGGCCACCGGCCTGGCGAAGCAACATGACGCCCGGTTACACGTACTGCACCTGACGACCGCGCGCGAGATGGGCCTGTTCACGCCGGGCCCGGTGGCGGGCAAGCGCATCACCGCGGAAGTCTGCGTGCACCACCTGTTTTTCGATGAGTCGCGCTACGACGATCTCGGTACACGCATCAAGTGCAATCCCGCGATCAAGACAGCGCAGGACCGCGACGCGTTGATCGCGGCCGTGGCCGAAGACCGCATCGACGTGATAGCGACCGATCACGCGCCGCATACGCTGGAGGAAAAGTCCGGCAGCTATTTTCAGTCGGCCGCCGGACTGCCGCTGGTACAGCATGCGCTGCTGACGCTGCTGGAGCACTGCCACGATCACCGGCTGTCGCTGGAGACCGTGGTGCGCAAGACCAGCCATGCGCCGGCGGAACTGTTCGGCATCAGCGACCGCGGTTACCTGCGTGAAGGCTATTGGGCGGACCTGGTGCTGGTAGATTTAGACCATGCGACCGAGGCCAGCGACGCAACGGCGCTCGCCAAGTGCGGCTGGACGCCGTTCGACGGCTATCGCTTCCGTTCGCGCATCGCGACGACCATCGTCAACGGCGTTATCGCCTGGCAGGACGGCAAGCTGACCGGCGCGAAGCCGGGCGCAAGGCTGGATTGCAACAGCGCGCGCTAAGCCCGAGCCGGGCTAGATCAGCCCGAGCTTCGCCAGCTTGTCGATGTTCTGCTGCTGCCAGGCGACAAAATCGCCGCGTTCCGGCGTGACCACCGAGCCATTGTCCAGCGACCGGTTGGCCGGCTGGAATTCAATGCCGGCGTAGCTCTCTGCATAAGCCTGGAACGGCTGTCGCGAGAGCATGTTAATGAGCCCGGTGCGCCGGCGCGCATCGCGCAGTGCCGGCAGATCGATGGTGGCGTTCGCGACCATCGACTCACCGCCGGGCATTGCCTCGACCATTACGTGACCGTGGTAGTCGACCACTTTCGACATGCCGGTGGTCGACTCGGCCGGAATCGGGATGTCTTCCAGCGCGCCCGAGTTGGACGATACGACGTAGGCGAGATTCTCGAGCGCGCGCGCGCGGCGCGCGATCTCCTTTATCGAGTCCTGTGGCATTCCGGCCTCGCTGGTCGGGTGCACGAAGACCTCGGCGCCGCGCATCGCATGGCAGCGCGCAATTTCCGGGTACAGGATTTCTTCCGACGCAATCGCGGCCAGCCGGCCGATCGGCGTATCGGCCACCGGGAATACGCCGTCCAGGCCGTACAGGTCCAGGTATTTGTCCCAGACATCGTAAGGCGTCGGACCGCTGAGCGAGATCATTCGCCGGTAGCGCAGTACCACGTCGCCGGACGGGCCGACGATGAAGCAGCACTGGAAGTAGAGTTCCGGGAAGTTCGGGTCGGCCTCGTAGGCGTTGCCGGCCAGGTACAGGTCGAAGTCGGCGGCGATCCTGCCCAGCGCATCGTACTCCGGACCGTCCATCTCCAGCGCGGCCTTGTCGCGCCAGGCCGGGATCGTATCGCCCATCGGAAAGCCGGTCAGAAAGTACTCCGGCAGCACCACAAGACGCGCGTCCTCGCCGCTGTACTGGCGGATAAAGGCCTTGCTGCCGGCCACCGACGCGCGCACCCGGGCGATGTTTTGCATCATGCGTTCGCGCGCGCTTGCCCGGTCGGGGCAGCCGTTGACGCAGAGGGTGTTCAGTTGCAGCGCGAGGGCCGCGTAGCGCTCGATCTGATTGGTCATAAGTCGTTCCTGGTCCGGTCGCAGCGGCGCGCAGATGTCCGCAGCGGGAACGGCATCTTCGTCCGCGCAGCCGCCCGTCGCAAGGGCGTTCATATTGCGGGCCGCAGGGGTATACTCGCGAAAAATGCGACCGCGTAAACGCATCTTTCGATCGCGGCGGCGCGCAGGGGAAGGAAAGCCCGACAACATGCAGCCGACGGATACCTCCGATCCGGACTACTACCACAAGGTAGTGGATTGCCAGTGGGCCTGCCCGGCCCATACCAACGTCCCGGGCTACATTCGCCTGATCGCCCAGGGCCGGTTTTCTGACGCTTATATGATGAACCGGCACTCGAATGTGTTCCCGGGCATCCTCGGGCGCGTCTGCGACCGGCCCTGCGAGCCGGCCTGCCGCCGCGGCCGGGTCGAGGAAAAGCCGGTCGCGATCTGCCGGCTCAAGCGCGTCGCGGCCGACCTGCGCGACGACATCACCGACCGGCTGCCGGAAATCCCGCAGCAGAAGAACGGCAAGCGAGTGGCCCTGGTCGGCGCCGGCTGTGCGTCGCTGGCTGTGGCCAACGACCTGATGCCGCTGGGCTATGAGGTGGTGATCTACGAGGCGCTGGATCGTGCCGGCGGCCTGATGTGGACAAATATCCCGGCCTTCCGCCTGCCTCCGGAAGTGCTGCAGGAAGAGATCGACATGATCGTCGACATGGGCGTGGATCTGCGCCTGAACACGCCGGTGAACAGCATGCGCGAGCTGCTGGCCGAAAACTACGATGCGGTGTTCGTCGGCACCGGCGCGCCCAAGGGCAAGAATCTCGATCTGCCGGGCCGCTATGACGACGAGGAACACATTCATATCGGCATCCAGTGGCTGGAGAGCGTCGCGTTCGAACACGTCGACAAGATCGGTGAGAAAGTGCTGATCATCGGCGTCGGAAATACGGCGATGGACTGCTGCCGCACCTCGCTGCGGCTGGGTGCGAAAGACGTCAAAGTGATGGCGCGCAAACCACGCCGGTTCTTCAAGGCCTCAGACTGGGAGCTGGAAGACGCGGAAGCCGAGCAGGTCGAGATCGTCGTCAACCATTCGCCGAAAGAGTTCGTGATCGACAACGGCCGGCTGGTCGGCATGAAGTTCGAAATCATGGAGTACGAGCTCGACGAGAAGGGCCGGATCGCCGAGCAGCGCACCGTCGGCGAGGAGTTTTTCCCCTGCGACGACGTGGTGCTGGCAATAGGCCAGGACAATGCCTTCCCCTGGGTCGAGCGCGACCTCGGCATCGAGTTCGACAAATGGGAAGTGCCGGTGGTCGACGAGCAGACCTACGAGTCGACGCTGCCGGGCGTCTTTTTCGGCGGCGACGCAGCCTTCGGCCCGAAGAACATCATCTGGGCGGTCGAGCACGGTCACCAGGCCGCGATCTCGATCCACAAGTACTGCCAGGGCGAGCCCCTGACCGACCGGCTGCCGGACGGCATGAACCTGGTCAGCACCAAGATGGGCATCCACGAGTGGAGTTACTCGAACGACTTCGACGGCAGCGAGCGGCGTATCGTGCCGCATGTAGAGTTGACCGAGCGCCTCAGAAAACTCGATATCGAGGTCGAGCTGGGATTTACCGCGGAGCAGGCCGCGCAGGAAGTCGAACGCTGCCTGAACTGCGACATCCAGACCGAGTTCACCGCCAAGCTCTGCATCGAATGCGATGCCTGCATCGACATCTGCCCGGTCGACTGCCTGACCATTACGCAAAATGGCGACGAGGCCGACCTGCGCACGCGGCTGAGCGCGCCGGCCGAGAACCTGGAGCAGGCTCTCTACGTATCGGCGCCGCTGCCGCAGACCGGCCGGGTCATGGTCAAGGACGAAGACCTGTGCGTGCATTGCGGCCTGTGCGCCGAGCGCTGCCCGACCGCGGCCTGGGACATGCAGCAGTTCAAGCTGCTGCACCCGCATGCCGAGGATGAGTCGCAGGGCGAGAACATCGAGCGGCGCTTCGGCACCTGAGCAAGACGGTACAGACCAGCCCGGCGTCCCCGACACCCATTCCCATCGCGAAGGCCCGTCCATGAGCACGGCACCCGGAACCAACGAATTCACCATCAAAGTAGCCACGGTCAACGGCACCGGCTCGGCCAGCGCCAACGCGCTGCTGATGAAGACCTTCTTCCGCATGGGCATCCCGGTAGTCGGCAAGAACTACTTCCCGTCGAACATCCAGGGTCTGCCGACCTGGTACGAAGTGCGAGTGAGCCAGCAGGGCTACCTCGGGCGCAGCGGTCGGGTCCACCTGATGATCGCGATGAACGCCGAGACCTACCAGAAAGACCTGGCCGACGTCTCGCCCGGCGGTTTTCTGCTCTACGACTCGACCTGGCCGCGGCACAAGAGCCTGAAGCGCGACGATATCCAGATCATCGGCGTTCCGCTGGCGCAGATGTGCAACGAGCATTTCAGCACCGCGCGCTCGCGTATCCTGATGAAGAATATCGCCTACGTCGGCGCGCTGGCCGCACTGCTGGACCTGGATATGGAAGTGATCGAGGATTCGCTGCAGAAGAGCTTCGGCAACAAACCGCAGCTGATCGATGCCAACAAGATCGCGATCCGGCTGGGCTTCGACTACGTGCGCGAGCATTACCCGGACGGTTTGCCGTTCAAGGCGCGTCGATCGGACAAGACCACCGGGCACATCATGATCGACGGCAACACCGCGACGGCGCTCGGCTGCCTGTACGCCGGCGTGACCGTCGGCGCCTGGTACCCGATTACGCCGTCGACCTCGGTGATGGACGCATTCAAGATGTTTTGCGAGCGCTACCGTGTCGACGAGGAGACCGGGCGGAACAACTTCGCGATCATCCAGGCCGAGGACGAGCTGGCTGCGATCGGCATGGTCATCGGCGCGAACTGGAATGGCGCACGGGCCTTTACGCCGACCAGTGGCCCGGGTATTTCGCTGATGAGCGAGTTCCTCGGCTACGCCTACTTCACCGAGATCCCGGCCGTGGTCGTCAACGTGCAGCGCTGCGGGCCGTCCACCGGCATGCCGACCCGCACCCAGCAGGCCGACATCATGGCCTGCGCCTACGCCTCGCACGGCGACACGCGCCACGTGCTGTTGTTCCCGGCCAATCCGGAGGAATGTTTTTACCTGGCGGTGCAGGCTTTTGACCTGGCCGAGCGTTTGCAGACGCCGGTGATCATACTCACTGATCTCGATATCGGCATGAACGACTGGATGTGCCGCGACCTGAACTGGGACGACGACTACCAGCCCGACCGCGGCAAAGTGTTGAGCGCGGAAGAACTCGAAGAAGCCGAAGACTTTTACCGCTATCTCGACCGCGACGGCGATGGAATCGCTGCGCGCACACTGCCCGGCACGCACCCGAAGGGCGCCTTCTTCACACGCGGTTCCGGCCACAACAAGTACGGCGCCTACACCGAAGACTCGGACGATTACCTGGAAGTCGTCGACCGGCTGCGTAGCAAGTGGGAAACCGCCAAGCGTTACGTGCCGGAACCGGAAATCCAGTACGCCGACACGCGCAAGATTGCGATCCTGTCGATCGGCAGCTGCGACGATGCCGTGCAGGAGGCGCGCGACCAGCTCGCCGCCGAGGGCGTGGCGACCAACTACCTGCGTGTGGTGGCCTTCCCGTTCAACCAGCAGGTGCAGGACTTCCTGGACAATCACGACCGTATCTACGTCGTCGAGCAGAACCGCGATGCCCAGCTCCGGTCGCTGTTGCTGCTCGAGACCAAGGTCGAACAGGACAAGCTGGTACCGGTACTGCATTACAGCGGCTTGCCGTTGAATGCCGCGGCCGTAGTTGACGCAATTAGCGAAGATCTCGCCCGGGGACAGGCTGCATGAGTTATATCGCGCGACCCAAGATCGCCCATCCCCGGCTGCCAAAGAATGACCTTGGCCTGACCGTCCGCGACTACGAAGGCGGCATGTCCACGCTGTGTGCCGGCTGCGGTCACGATTCAATTACCGGCGCGCTGATCCAGGCGGCTTTCGAGCTGAGTATTCCACCGCATCGCATGGCCAAGCTGAGCGGCATCGGCTGTTCGTCGAAGACCCCGGCCTATTTCATGAGCCAGTCGCACGGCTTCAACTCGGTGCACGGACGCATGCCGTCGGTCGCTACGGGTGCCAACGCGGCAAATCGCGAGCTGACTTACGTCGGCGTGTCCGGCGACGGCGACAGCCTGTCGATTGGCCTGGGCCAGTTCGCCCACGCGGTGCGCCGCAACCTGAACATGCTCTATCTCATCGAGAACAACGGTGTGTACGGTCTGACCAAGGGCCAGTTCTCGGCCTCCGCCGACGTTGGCAGCAAGGCCAAGAAGGGCGAGGAAAATCTGCAGATGCCGATCGATCCCTGCCTGGCGGTGCTGGCCATGGGTTCGACCTTTGTGGCCCGCGGCTTCTCAGGCGACAAGGAGCAGCTGGTGCCATTGATGAAGGCCGGCTTCCGGCATCGCGGCTTCGCGATGATCGACGTGATTTCGCCCTGCGTGACCTTCAACGATCACGAGGGCTCGACCAAGAGCTACAACTTCACCCGTCAGCATTATCATCCGGCAATCCATGCCGATTTCGTGCCGCCGACCGCCGAGATCCGCGCCGAGTACGAAGCCGGCGAAGCGATGCCGGTGCAGCTGCACGAGGGCGGGCAGATCGTGCTGCGGAAAGTCGACGAGGATCACGACCCGACCGACCGCGCAGCCGCGATGAGCTACCTGCAGCGGCACCAGGCCATGGGCGAGATCGTCACCGGCCTGCTCTATATCAACGAGCAGGAGATGACCATGCACGAGGTCAGCAACACGATCGAGGCGCCGCTCAACGAGGTGGGCTATGACAAGCTCTGCCCGGGCAGCGGCGAGCTGTACGCGTTGCAGCAGCGCTTTCGCTGACCGGAACCGGGCGCACGGCGCCCAGCCAACCAGGAGAAGAACGATGCGCAGGATTACATGCCTATTCGTCGGGCTGATTAATTCATTTGCCCTTTACGCGGCCGACGACATCGTGATGGCCACGGCCCATGTGCATGGCGATGACGAGCCGGTCGCGACCCCGGTTGCCGAACTCGCGCCGCGCCAGCCGGTGACCGGTGCGCCGGTCGAGTACGCGACCGTCGGCGGCAAGCCGGTGACCGGCTATCTCGCCCGCCCGGTAGACGCAGAGGACGCCGCGCCGGCGCTGATCGTAATCCACGAATGGTGGGGCCTGAACGACAATATCCGGCAGGTCACCGAACGCCTGGCCGGCGAAGGCTATACTGCGCTCGCGGTAGATCTGTACCTGGGCGACGTGGCCGACAACCCCAAGCAGGCAGTCCAGTATATGCAGGGCCTGATGGGCGACGTCGATACCGCCAATGAGAACCTGCGCGCGGCCTTTGCCTATCTCGAGAACGAAGCCGGCGCGCCGAGCATCGGCGTAGTCGGCTGGTGCCTCGGCGGCCAGTGGTCGCTGCGTACCGCGCTGCTGCTGCCGGAGCAGATCGATGCGGCGGTGATCTACTACGGCTCGCTGAATACCGACCCGGACGCGCTCGCGACCCTGCAGATGCCGGTGATGGGCAACTTCGCCGAGAACGACCCGCTGATTCCGCTGGAGTCGGTCGAAGCCTTCCGCTCGACGCTGGAGTCCCAGGGCAAGAACGTCGACGTAAAGGTCTACAAAGGCGCGAAGCACGCGTTCTCGAACCCGTCCGGCACCGCGTACGACGCGGAGGCGGCGGCCGACGCCTGGACCCGGACCACCGGGTTCTTTGCCGCACACCTCAAGTAGGTCGTCCGGACCGGAGCTACTCCGCTACCGACTCGAGGTAAAGGAAGCCACCGGTCTTCACGTACAGCCGGCAGCCGTGCTCGCTGTGCGGCCGGTGCGCATAGCCTGCGGGCAGACGCAGCC
>CBFCXA010000045.1:0-11497 GCA_965601985.1 uncultured Chromatiales bacterium
CAGCGCCAGCGAAGCCGCGGTGCCCTCCAAGCGCGCCAGCGACAGCACGGCCCGCGATCCCAGAAACACCTCCCACCTTTCCGCCAGCGGTGCCAGACCGTCGACGACCACCCTCAGCATGAGCGCGAACGCCGCGACCTTCGGGACCGTGCCAATGAACAGGGTCACACTGGTCGGCGCGCCTTCGTAGACGTCGGGCAACCACATGTGAAACGGCACCGCGCCGAATTTGAACGCGACCCCGACGATGATGAAAGCGATACCGACCAGCGCCGCGATATCGGGACCATCCACCTGCAGGAGTGCGCCCGACACCGCCGGCAAATAGATGCTGCCGGTGACGCCGTAGAGAATGGAGATGCCGTACAACAGTGAGCCCGACGCAATCGCGCCGAGCACGAAGTATTTCATTGCCGCTTCGGCCGCGACCGGCGACTCGCGATCGAACGCGACCATGCCGTAGAGCGCGAGCGAGAGCATTTCCAGTCCGAGGTACATGGTCAGCATGCTGTAGGCCGAGATCATCACCTGGATGCCAAGCACGCCGAACAGGCCGAGCAGGTAATACTCGCCTTTCTGCAGCCCGCGGCTCTTCAGATAAGACCTCGAGTAGAGGAACACCGTGGCAACCACCGCCAGAGTGAACAGCTTCAGGAACTGGGCCAGGCCGTCGGCGATGTAGCTGCCGTCGAACACCACCGCGCGGCCGAGCGCCGCCGACTGGCCTACCGCCCAGGCCGTCGCGCCCAGCACCAGCAGGGTCAGCAGGTAACTGAGGTCACGCAGCCGGTCCGGAATCCACAGATCCACGAGCAACAGTACGCAGATACCGGTAGCCAGCACGATTTCCGGCAGCGCCGGCGCAAAATCCAGGCTCAGGACGTTCACGATCGCGTGCCCCGCTTGCTGATCGATCGGCGCTGGTACATCACAGCTTCGACTCCACGATCTGCTCGACCAGTCGGTCAACGGAGGCCGACATCACTTCCACCAGCGGCTCCGGCCAGATGCCGAGCCCGAGCACGAACAGCGCAACCAGCGACAGGATCGCAAATTCACGCGGGGTTACATCCTGCAAGGAGGCGACGCCGTCATTGGCCACCGCGCCGAAAATTACCCGCTTGACCATCCACAGCGTGTACGCGGCGCCCAGGATCAGCGTGGTGCCGGCCAGCACCGCGTACCAGAAATTGGCCTGGAAGCTGGCGAGGATGACCAGGAACTCACCGACGAAGCCCGAGGTGCCGGGCAGGCCGGCATTGGCCATCGCAAACAGCACCATGAAGGCGGCAAATTTCGGCATGGTGTTGACGACACCGCCAAACTTGTCGATGTCGCGGGTGTGCAGCCGGTCGTACATGACGCCGACACACAGGAACATCGCGCCCGATACGAAACCGTGCGAGATCATCTGCACCATGCCACCGGTAATGCCCAGCCCGATGCCGCCGGTATCACCGCTCTGGCTGAAGATCGCCCAGGCGATGAAAAAGCCCAGGGTGACGAAGCCCATGTGCGCAATTGACGAGTAGGCGATCAGCTTTTTGATGTCCTGCTGCACCAGTGCGACCAGCCCGATATAGACCACCGCGACCAGCGACAGGCCGATCATCAGTAGCGCGAGACTCTGGCTGGCGTCCGGCGTGATCGGCAGACTGAAGCGCACGAAACCGTAGCCGCCCATCTTCAGCAGCACCGCGGCCAGGATCACCGAGCCGCCGGTCGGCGCCTCGACGTGCGCATCGGGCAGCCAGGTATGCACCGGCCACATCGGCACCTTGACTGCGAAGGCGAACAGGAACGCCAGGAAAATCGGCAGCTGTTCGGCCATCGACAGCGGTACCCGGTGAAAGTCCAGGATGCTGTAGCTGCCGGTCTGCAAATACAGGTAGATCAGCGCCAGCAGCATGAAGACCGAGCCGAGGAAGGTGTAGAGGAAGAACTTGATAGTCGCGTAGACCCTGCGCTCGCCGCCCCAGATGCCGATGATCACGAACATCGGCACCAGCATGGCCTCCCAGAATACGTAGAACAGCAGCCCGTCCAGCGCCGAGAACACGCCGATCATCAGGCCCTCGAGGACCAGGAAGGCGGCAAAGTACTGAGCGGCGCGGACCTTGATGACGTCCCAGCCGGCGAGCACCACGATAGGCGTCAGAAAAGTGGTCAGCAGAATCAGCGGCATGCTGAAGCCGTCGACGCCCAGGAAGTATTCGACACGGAAAGCATCGATCCAGGGGATACGCTCGACGAACTGCATGTCTGCAGTGCCGGCATCGAAGCCGGCATACAGCGGGATGCTGAGGACGAAGGTCAGCACGGAAATCAGCAGCGCGAGCCAGCGATCCAGCCGGCCCAGGCGTTCACCGAGCAACAGCAGCAGGATGCCGCCGAGCGTAGGCAGCCAGATCAGTACACTGAGCAGACCGACGCTCACAGCCCCACCTCCACTTCCAGCACCAGCCAGGTGACCAGCACGACCAGGCCGAGGATCATCGCGAAGGCGTAGTGATACAGGTAACCGGACTGCACGCGCCGCAACCAGCCGGACATGCGTCCGACCAGGCCGGCCGTGCCATTGACCAGCGCGCCGTCGATCAATGTCACGTCACCGACACGCCAGAAAAAGCGACCGAGCGAACGGCTGCCCGCGGGAATCGCCTGCTCGGCCAGCGTGTCCGCATAGTACTTCTGTACGAGCACGCGGTAGATTACGCCAAAGCGGTCCCGCAGCTGCCCGGGCAGCGACGGATTCTTCAGGTACAGGTACCAGGCCAGACCGACCCCGGCGAGTGCCAGGTACAGCGGCGGCGTTGCGAAACCGTGCAGCACGAAGCCCAGCGCGCCATGCCAGTCCTTGGCGAGTTCGCCGACGACGTCATTCGATGGCAGCACAAAGATGCTGTTACCGAAATAGTCGCCGAATACAACGGGGCCGAGCGTGAACCAGCCGATCACCGCCGACGGGATCGCCAGCATGATCAGCGGCAGCGTGACCACCCAGCCGGGCTCATGCAGATGGCCGCGCGCGTCGTCGTCGATGCGCTCGCCGCCGTGAAACACCAGGAACAGCATGCGGAAGCTGTACAGCGCGGTGACGAATACGCCAATCAGCAGGCAGGCATAGGCATAGAGGGCTCCGGGGCGCTCGGCGAGATGCACGGCCTCGATCAGCGCGTCCTTCGAGAAGAAACCGGCGAAGCCGGGGAAGCCAATCAGCGCGAGCGTACCGACCAGCGAGGTCCAATAGGTAATCGGCAGGTACTTTTTCAGCCCGCCCATACGGCGCATGTCCTGCTCGTGGTGCAGTGCGATGATCACGGAACCGGCGGCGAGGAACAGCAGCGCCTTGAAGAACGCATGCGTGGCCAGGTGAAACATGCCAGCTGAGTAGGCTGACGCACCCTGAGCGACCATCATGTAGCCGAGCTGCGACAGCGTCGAGTAAGCAACTACACGCTTGATGTCGAACTGCACGATGCCGAGAAAACCGGTGAACAGCGCCGTCGTCGCACCGATGACCAGCACCACGCTGAGCGCGACCTCCGCGTACTCGAACAGCGGCGACATGCGCGCGACCATGAAAACGCCGGCGGTCACCATGGTCGCGGCGTGGATCAGCGCGGAAATCGGCGTCGGGCCCTCCATGGAATCGGGCAGCCACACGTGCAGAGGCACCTGTGCAGACTTGCCCATAGCGCCGATGAACAGCAGGATGCAAGCCAGATTCAGCGCGTGCCAGCCATCGTCTCCGGCGCCGGGCACCGGTATCCGGGCGTCTGCCAGCGAGGACGATTGCGCGAAAATCTCTGCATAGTCGAGGCTGCCGGTCAGGTACAGCAGCGCGGCAATGCCGAGCAGAAAGCCGAAGTCGCCGACGCGGTTGACCAGGAAGGCCTTCAGGTTGGCGAAGATTGCCGACGGGCGCGTGTACCAGAAGCCGATCAGCAGATAAGAAACCAGCCCGACCGCCTCCCAGCCGAAGAACAGCTGCAGCAGATTGTTCGCCATCACCAGCATCAGCATCGAGAAGGTGAACAGCGAGATATAGCTGAAGAAACGCTGGTAGCCGGGGTCGTCGTGCATGTAGCCGATGGTGTAGATATGCACCATCAGCGATACGAAGGTCACGACCACCATCATCAGCGAAGTCAGCCGATCGACCAGGAAGCCGATCTCCATGCGCACGCCGTCGACCACCATCCAGGTATAGATACTGACGTTCTCGGCCGCGGCTCCGCCAAGCTGCACAAACAGCACGGAGATGGACAACAGGCAGGACAGGCCGACACTGAGAATCGTGATCCAGTGTGCGCCGGCGCGGCCGATCTGGCGCCCGAAAAGACCGGCGATAATCGCTGCGATCAGCGGGGCCAGAACGATAGTCAGGTAAATACCGGTCACTGGTCAGCCCCTGAGCACGTCCATTTCGCGGACATTTATGCTGCGCCGGGTGCGGAACAACACGACCAGAATCGCCAGGCCGATGGCCGCCTCGGCCGCGGCAACGGTGAGAATGAAGAACACGAACACCTGGCCGGTGGTATCGCCGAGGTAGCGGGAGAACGCGATGAAATTGAAATTGACTGCGAGCAGCAGCAACTCCACGCACATCAGCAGAAGGATCACGTTCTTGCGGTTGATGAAGATGCCGGCCACCGCGATGGTAAACAGCGCCGCGGAGATAGTCAGGTAGTGGCCCAGTGTGATCACTGCTCGGTCTCCGCGTCCATGCTGACCAGACGCACCCGGTCTTCGCGCCGGACCGCGACCTGCCGGCCGATGTCCTGCGCCTTCAGGCCCGGGCGCCGCCGCATGGTCAGGACGATCGCCGCGACGATGGCGAGCAGCAGGATGAACGCGGCCAGCTCGAAGGCGTACACGTGCTGCGTGTACAGCACCGAACCCAGCTCCTGCGTATTGCTGTAGTCGGCAGCCCGCGGCGTCTGGTCGCTCAACACCGGCAGCCCGGTGCTGCGCAGCCAGACCAGCGCGATCAGTTCGCCGGCCAGCACGAACGCGACCAGCGCGCCCAGCGGCGCGTAGCGTGTAAAGCCCTCGCGTGCCTGCACCGCGTTGATGTCCAGCATCATGACCACGAACAGGAACAGCACCATGACCGCGCCTACATACACCAGCACCAGCACGACGGCGAGAAACTCGGCTTCGAGCAGCAGCCACAGCACCGCGCTGGTGACGAATGACAGCACCAGGTACAGCACCGAGTGCACCGGGTTGCGCGAGGTAATCACACCCGCGGCGGACCCGAGCAGTATCCCGGCCAACACGTAAAAAAAGATCAGTCCCGGCATGGCAGGCTGTCGCCCCTGTAATCCCCTGTCGCCGGCTGTCGCCGGCCCTCAAAACTCAACGGTAGCGGGCCTCGGC
The DNA here is from genome assembly GCA_965601985.1 of uncultured Chromatiales bacterium. GTDB lineage: Bacteria > Pseudomonadota > Gammaproteobacteria > Steroidobacterales > J054. The sequence goes on from CBFCXA010000045.1 coordinate 5,389, forward strand.
CACGCGATCCGCTGCAATGCTCGCCTCGTACTTGTCGCCGACGGCGAGCAGCTTGTCTTTGGTCATGATGTTCTCGCCGCGCTGCTCCATGTGGTATTCGAACACGCGGGTCTCGACAATCGCATCCACCGGGCAGGCTTCTTCGCAGAAACCGCAGTAGATACACTTGAACAGATCGATGTCGTAGCGTGACGTGCGGCGCGTGCCGTCCGGCGCGACTTCAGATTCAATGGTGATCGCCGCCGCCGGGCATACGGCCTGACAGAGCTTGCAGGCGATGCAGCGTTCCTCGCCGTTCGGGTACCGGCGTAAGGCATGCAACCCCCGAAAACGCGGCGACTGCGGCGTCTTCTCTTCCGGATAGCGCAGCGTGACTTTCTTCACGAACAGATTGCGCAGCGTCAGCTTGAGGCCGCGCAGCAACTCCCACAGCGTGAAGGTCTTGACGATACTGGTCAGGCTCGACATCTCAGGCGCTCCACGGGCCGATTTTCAGCACCACCATGGCGCCTTCGACGAAAATCCAGATCACGGTTACCGGGATGAACACTTTCCAGCCCAGTCGCATGATCTGGTCGTAGCGGTAGCGGGGAAACGTCGCCCGAAACCACAGAAAACAGAACAGAAAGAAAGCGATTTTCACCGCCAGCCAGTGCAGGCCGGGTTCACGCAGGCCGCCGAGGCCGATGCCATCGAGGAAGCCGAACAGACTGCCGGCGAAGAATGACTCCCAGCCGCCCAGGAACAGGACCGCGGTCAGCGCCGCAATCAGAATCATGTTGGCGTACTCGGCCAGGAAGAAGATCGCGAAGGCCACACCGGAGTACTCGACATGGAAGCCGGCCAGGATCTCCGACTCGCCCTCGGCGACGTCGAACGGCGCCCGGTTGGTTTCGGCCACGCCCGAGATGAAGTACACGATGAATAGCGGGAACAGCGGCAGCCAGAACCAGCTGGCCATGCCGCCGGCCTGGGCTTCGACGATCCTGCCGAGATTCAGGCTGCCGCCGGCCATCAGCACGCCGACGAGCGCAAAACCCATGGCGATTTCGTACGCGACGATCTGCGCGGCCGAGCGCATAGCGCCGAGCAGCGCATACTTCGAATTGGTCGCCCAGCCCGCGATGATTACGCCATAAACGCCCAGCGAGGTCAGCGCCAGCACGTACAGCAGGCCGGCATCGATATCCGCGATGGCGAAGCCCGGAAACAGCGGGATTACCGCCCAGGTCGCCAGCGCGGGTATCAGCGTCAACAGCGGCGCGATCAGGAACAGGAACCGGTTGGCGTTCACCGGCAGAATGACTTCCTTGATCAGCAGCTTGATCACGTCGGCAAACGGCTGCAGCAGGCCTTTCGGACCGACACGATTCGGGCCGATGCGGTTCTGCATGTAGCCGATGACCTTGCGCTCGGCCAGGGTCAGGAACGCCACACTGAGGATCACCACGATAACCAGCGGCAGAATCTGCACCGTGCTGACGAGGATCTGCTGCAGCAGCGCCGGCAGGCCCTGCCAGAAACCCGTCAGGGTCTCGATCAGGCTAGACATGTCGGCGCCCTAGCGACATCAGGCCACCTGCCTGCTGGCGGGGCCGGTGCCTGCGGCACGCAGGGCTTCGCCGGTCTGTTGCAGGGCCGGGGCACGGCGAACCAGTGCATCGATCCCGTACATGGGCAGCTCCCCGGCCGGTTCGCGGGAGGCCGGTTCCGGCAACTCGCCGGCGCCGATAGCGTTATCGGCCTGCAGCTGGCCAATCGCTGCCCGAGCTTCCTCGGTGACCGAATCGGCTGACAGGTAGTCGCAGTCGGGAAGCCGGAGGAGATTACCGAGCACGCGCAGGACCTTCCAGCCCGGGCGGCTCTCGCCGACCGGCCGCGCGACGCCGCCGAAGGACTGCCAGCGGCCTTCGACATTGACGAAACTGCCGGCGGTCTCGGCGAAAGTTCCCATCGGCAGCAACACGTCGGCGTGTTCGCGCAGCTCGTCGGAAAGATATTGCGTAATAACGACTACCTGGCCGGCCTCGCGCAGCATTTGCCGTGCCCCGGACGGGTTGGCGCAGTCGAGCCCGGGTTCGATACCGAACAACAGCAACGTTGCCGGTGGCTCGGCCTGCATCTGTTGTGCATTCCTGCCTGGCTGCGCGACTCGCGCGCCGCCGGGCAGTCGGTGCGGCAGTACGCCGGCCAGGGCGAGCCCGGCAGAGTTCGGTCCTTCGGACAGAAAACCAAGCCGGGCGCCAGTGCTCTCGGCAAGCCGGGACGCCAGCTGCCGGATCTCGGCAAAACGCGGATCGCGGCCGGCCAGAGTACCGAGAAGAACCAGCGCCTGATCGGCCTGCGCCAGCGATTCGCGGATATCGCCGCCGGCCTGCAGGTCTGCCAGCCCGCTGACCAGGTCGAGGTCAGCCTGCTGGGCAGCAACCGGGAACAGATACTCGTGTTCTCGCGTGTTCACGAAACTGACGCGCGCACCGGCCAGCGCGGCCTTGCGGACACGGTGGGCCAGCAGCGGCGCTTCGCGGCGCAGGTCACTGCCGATCACGACGATCGCCTGCTGCGCTTCGATGTCCTCGATCGGCAGACCCAGCCACGGATAGGCCGGATCGTCCTGCTCGGCGCGGAAATCCGTGCGCCGCAGCCGGTGATCAATGTGGTTCGAGCCCAGGTGCCGGATCAATCGCTGCAGCAGGTAGCCTTCCTCGACTGTCGCAACGGGCGACACCAGCGCGCCCGCGTCGGCGCCTGCCCCGCGCAGTGCATCGGCCGCCGCCTGCAGCGCCTCGTCCCAGTCGCAGGCAACGAGTTCGCCGCCAACGCGGCGCATCGGCTGTGTCAGCCGATCGTCGGCGTAGATGCCTTCATAACTGAAGCGGTCGCGATCGCTGGCCCAGGTTTCGTTGATGGCTTCGTTCGGCTGCGGAACGATGCGCTTTACCCGACCCTCGAGCACATGCGCGTAGATATTCGCGCCCACACAATCGTGCGGCGCGATGGTCGGCCGCTGCACCATCTCCCAGGCGCGGGCGGAGAAACGATACGGCTTGTTGTTGAGCGCACCGACCGGGCACAGATCGATGATGTTGCCGGACAACTCGTGGTCGACACTCTTCTCGACAAAAGTGCCGATCTCGGTCCGGTCTCCGCGACCGATGGTGCCGAGTTCCTGGATGCCGGCAATCTCCTGGCCGAAGCGCACGCAACGCGTACAGTGAATGCAGCGGGTCATGTCGGTCGACACCAGCGGCCCGATGTCCTTGTCTTTGACGACCCGCTTGCGCTCCGTGTAACGCGAAATGTCGCGCCCATAGCCCATCGCCAGGTCCTGCAATTCGCACTCTCCGCCCTGGTCGCAGATCGGACAATCCAGCGGGTGATTTATCAGCAGGAACTCCATGGTCGCCTTCTGCGCCGAAATCGCGAGCTTCGAACGCGTCATGACCTTCATGCCGTCGGCCACCGGTGTTGCGCAGGCCGGGAGCGGTTTCGGCGCCTTCTCGACCTCGACCAGGCACATCCGGCAGTTCGCCGCGATCGACAACTTCTCGTGATAGCAGAAGCGCGGAATGTAGATACCGGCCGCGTCGGTGACCTCGATCAGCATCTGACCGGGCGTTGCCTGAAGCGTCTGTCCGTCGACCTCGATGGAAAAGCCGTCCTTGCTCATGGCTCAGGCCGCCTCCGCCCGGTCGTCGACAATCGAGCGGCCGCCGTGCTCGACCATGTACTCGAACTCGTGCCGGAAGTGCTTGAGGAAACTCTGCACCGGCCAGGCGGCCGCGTCACCGAAGGCACAGATGGTGTGCCCTTCGATCTTGCCGGCAACGTCCAGCAGCAGATCCAGGTCTTCCGGTGAGCCACGGCCTTCGCCAAAGCGCACCAGCATGCGATACAGCCAACCGGTGCCCTCGCGGCAGGGCGTGCACTGGCCGCAGGACTCCTGGTAGTAGAAGCGTGCGATCCGCCGCAGCGCGCTGACCATGCAGGTGGTCTCGTCCATCACGATCATCGCGCCGGTGCCCAGCGCGGAGCCGGCATCGCGCAGCGAGTCGTAGTCCATGTTCAGTGGCTCGATGACTTCGGCCGGCAGCACGGGCACCGAGCAGCCGCCCGGGATTACCGCTTTGAGCTTGCGTCCTTTCCATACCCCGCCGGCCATATCCATGAGCTCGCGGAACGGGATGCCCAGCGGCAGTTCGAAGTTACCGGGTTTGTTGACGTGTCCGGACACCGAGAAAATCAGCGTGCCGCCTGAATTCTCCGGGCCGAGTCCGGCGAACCAGTCCGGGCCCTTGCGCAGGATGGTCGGCACGGACGCGAAGCTCTGCGTATTGTTGATCGTCGTCGGCTTGCCGAACAGGCCGAAACCGGCGGGGAACGGTGGCTTGAAGCGCGGCCGCCCCGGCTTGCCCTCCAGCGATTCGAGCAGCCCGGTTTCCTCGCCGCAGATATACGCGCCGGCTCCCATGAAACTGTACAGGTCGTAGTCGATGCCGGAACCCTGGATGTTCCTGCCCAGCAGGCCGGCTGCATAGGCTTCTTCCAGTGCGGCGTCGAAACGCGGCACGGGCTCATCCATGAACTCGCCGCGAATGTAGTTGTAGCCGACCGTCGCGCCCATTGCGAAGCCGGCGATCGCCATACCCTCGATTACCGCATGCGGGTTGTAGCGCAGGATGTCGCGGTCGTGGCAGGTGCCCGGCTCACTCTCGTCCGAATTGCACACCACGTATTTCTGAACCTCAGCATCGCGCGGCATGAAACTCCACTTGAGACCGGTCGGGAAACCTGCGCCGCCGCGACCGCGCAGCCCGGATGCCTTGACCAGGTCGACTACCTCGGCCGGCGTCAGCTCGCCGCGCAGGATCTTCTCCCAGGCCTGATAGCCGCCGGTCTCGCGATAGGTCTTCAGGCTCCACGGCTCGTCCCGGCCAAGAGTCTGGAAGCAAACGAGATTCTGCTCGGTCATGCGATTACTCCAGCGCGTCCAGGATCTCGTCGACCCGTTCCGGCGTGAGATTCTCGTGGTAGTGATGATCGACCATCATCATTGGTCCGCCGTCGCAGGCCGCCAGGCATTCCCATTCCGGCTTCAGATAGATCCGGCCGTCGGGGGTACTCTCGCCCTGCTTGATGCCAAGCTTCTGCTCGGCGTGTGCCAGCAGATCGTCACTCCCGCGCAGCATGCAGCTGATGTTGGTGCAGAAAGACACGCTGTGGCGACCGACCGGTTTCGTTTCGAACATCGAGTAGAAGGCAGCGACCTCGAACACCTGGATCGCCGGCAGGTCGAGATACTTTGCGACGGCCGTCATCAGTGGTTCGGTCAGGTAGCCCTGATTCTCGTGCTGCACGGCGTGCAGGGCCGCAATCACCGCGGAGCGCTGCCGCCCCTCGGGGAACTTGGCCCGCCAGGCGTCGATCACTTCACGCGTGTGCGCCGACAGTTCAGGCAGTTGTGCCGTGTCACTCACCGGTCTACCTCGCCGAAAACGATGTCCTGCGTGCCGATGACCGCGACCACGTCGGCCAGCATGTGGCCCTCGACCATCTCGTTCATCGCCGACAGGTGCGCAAAGCCGGGCGCGCGGACCTTCAGGCGGAACGGCTTGTTGGCGCCGTCCGACACCACGTAGCAACCGAACTCGCCCTTGGGATGCTCGACTGCGGCGTAGGCTTCACCCGGCGGCACGCTGTAACCCTCGGTAAACAGCTTGAAGTGATGAATCAGCGACTCCATGTCGTCTTTCATCTCTTCGCGCCGCGGCGGCACCAGCTTCGCGTCGTCGACCATTACCGGACCGGGGTTGTCCCTAAGCCAGGCAATGCATTGCTTGATAATGCGTGTCGACTGGCGCAGCTCTTCAATACGCACCAGGTACCGGTCGTAACAGTCGCCGTGGACCCCGACCGGAATGTCAAAATCGAGATCCGCATAAACCTCGTAGGGCTGTTTCTTGCGCAGATCCCATTCGAAGCCGGAGCCACGCAGCATCGGCCCGGTAAAGCCCAGCTGCAGGGCCCGCTCCGGCGACACGACGCCGATGTTTACGGTCCGCTGCTTCCAGATCCGGTTGTCTGTCAGCAGGGTTTCGTACTCGTCGAC
>CBFCXA010000046.1:0-11445 GCA_965601985.1 uncultured Chromatiales bacterium
GAGCAGGGCAGGTGAGCATCGTCGAGCACCTGGCCGCGCACGACATCCCGGTGTGCGCCCACCTGGGGCTGAAGCCGCAGTCGGTGCACAAAATCGGCGGCTTCAAGGTCCAGGGCCGCGAAACGGAGCAGGCACGCCAGATGCTCGATGATGCACGTGCGCTGGAGCAGGCCGGCGCCGATATCGTGCTGCTGGAATGCGTACCCAGTGAACTGGGTGCGGCAATTCGCGACGCGGTGCAGGTGCCGGTGATCGGCATCGGTGCCGGGCCGTCCGTGGACGGCCAGATCCTGGTGCTCTACGACATCCTGGGCATCACCGGCGGTCGCCTGCCGCGCTTCGTGAAGAACTTCGCCGACGACGCGGATTCAGTACCCGAGGCCTGCGCGGCCTTTGTCGCGGCGGTCAAGGAGCGCGCCTACCCGGCCGAAGAGCACTGCTTTTCCTGATCCCGACCCGGGCGCCTTTGCACAATGCAGACGATTCGTTCTCCCCGCAGCCTGCGACGCGCGCTTGCCGAGTGGCGTGAACGGGGCGAACGCATTGCGCTGGTGCCGACCATGGGCAATCTGCATCGCGGTCACCTGAGCCTCGTGGAACTCGCCGGCCGCCACGCCGACCGCGTCGTTGTCAGTCTGTTCGTGAACCCGACGCAGTTCGGGCCGAGCGAAGACTTCGCCGCCTACCCCCGGACCATCAGTCGGGATCGACGGGCGCTGCGAGAGGCCGAAACAGACATCCTGTTCACACCGGATGCCGCGGCGATGTATCCGTTCGGTGCCGAGCAGATGACGCGCGTCGAGGTGCCGGGCCTGTCGGACGAGCTGTGCGGCGAGTCACGACCCGGTCACTTCGCCGGGGTGACCTCGGTCGTGTGCCGCCTGCTGAACATCGTGCAGCCGGAACTGGCCGTTTTCGGGCGCAAGGATTACCAGCAGCTGCTGATCATTCAGCGCATGGCCAAAGACCTGCACCTGCCGGTCGAGATACGCAGCGGCCCGACCCAGCGTGAGCCCGACGGTCTCGCGCTCAGCTCGCGCAACCAGTATCTGAGCGAAGCCGAGCGGGCCTCGGCCGCCGGCATCTATCGGGCCCTGCGACAGTGCCGGGATGCGTTGCGGGCCGGTGAGCGCGGTTATCGCCGGCTGGAGAACGCCGGTCGGCGCAGGCTCAAAGCCGCCGGTTTGCGGCCTGATTACTTTGCCGTCCGAACCCCTGATCTGTCGCCGCCAGGCGCTGACACGCGGCGCTTCGTGGTGCTGGCGGCCGCCTATTCCGGACGGGCGCGACTGATCGATAATCTTGCTGTAAGCGCTGTGAATTAATAATAAAAATATTGAGTTATAGAACTTTTCTTATAATTTTTTGACGTGCTGATCCAGCGCCCAGGCCACGTGTTCGCGCACCAGCTCCGACGGGTGTGAGCTGCGCGCGGACAGGGCTTCACGCACGGTGGTACTCGACGGCGCGTTGCCCAGCGCGACCGCGATGTTGCGCAGCCAGCCGATGTAGCCGGGTCGGCGCAGCGCGCTGCCCTGCGTGCGGTTCCGCCAGGTCTCTTCGTCCCAGTCGAACAATTCGACCAGCGCCGCGTCGTCGAGGCCGTGGCGCGGCTGAAAATCGGGTTCCGGGCTGGGCTGCGCATAACGGTTCCACGGACACACCAGCTGGCAGTCGTCGCAGCCGAACACGCGGTTGCCGAGACCCGGCCGCAGCTCTTGGGGAATGCTGCCGCGATGTTCGATGGTCAGGTAGGAGATGCAGCGCCGCGCGTCGAGCTGATAGGGCGCAACGATCGCGCGAGTGGGGCATACATCCACGCAGGCGGTGCAGCTGCCGCAATGGTCATTGACCGGCGCGTCCGGCGGGAGCTCGAGGTCGGTATAGATCGTACCCAGCAGGAACAGCGATCCGGCGTGCCGGTTGATCAGGTTCGTGTGTTTGCCCTGCCAGCCCAGACCGGCCTTGGCGGCCAGGGGTTTCTCCATCACCGGCGCACTGTCAGTGAAAACCCGGTAGCCGAACGGCCCGATTTCCGCCTGTATCCTGTCGGCGAGTTGCTGCAGCCGGCGGCGCAACAGCTTGTGGTAGTCGCGACCCAGGGCGTAGCGGGCGATGTAGGCGCGTTCGCGGTCCGCAAGCCGCTCCAGCGGCGGCCGCGCTTCACGCGGCAGGTGATCCATCCGGGCCATGATCACGCTGCGCGTGCCGGGCACCAGCTCGGCCGGCCGCGACCGGCGTGTGCCATGGCGCTCGAGGTAATTCATCTCGCCGTGGTAACCGAGCGCTAGCCACTGCGACAGGCGGGTTTCGGCAGTCGCCAGGTCGGTATTGCTGATGCCCAGCTGCTGGAACCCGAGTTCGCCGGCCCAGTCCCGGAGTCGGGCGACGAGTTCGCCAGGATCAATCGGCTTGCGCTCCAAGTGCTTGTCCGGCGATGGCTTCTGGACGGGTCAGTATAATTCCGGTGTGTCCGATGTCTCACAGCTTGCGTTTTCCGCGGCCGTCGTTCGATCGATGGATCGCGCCGCCATCGACGGTCACGGCATTCCCGGCTACGAATTGATGTGCCGCGCCGGCGCGGCGTGTTTCTCGGCCTGTCGCGAGCGCTGGCCGGATGCCCGCAGGTGGCTGCTGCTGTGCGGTGCCGGCAACAACGCCGGCGACGGCTACGTGATCGCGCGACTCGCGCGTGCAGCCGGCTTTGACGTTGGCGCGGTCGCCCTGAGCCCGCCGGACAAGCTGCGCGGTGATGCCGCAAAAGCCTGGCAGGACTTTCGCGATTCGGGCGGTGCGACCTTCGAGTACTCGCCATCGGTCTTCGACGGGTATGACTTGCTGATCGATGCGCTGCTGGGCACCGGGCTGGATCGCGAGGTGACCGGCAGCTATCGCGACGCCATCGACGCGATCAACACCGCCGGCCGGCCGGTGGCAGCGGTCGACGTCCCCAGCGGTCTCGATGCAGACCGCGGTCTGCCACTGGGCGCAGCGGTGCGCGCTGATCTGACGGTTACCTTCGTCGGTCGCAAGAGCGGTCTGTATCTCGGCGCCGGGCCGGATCACGCCGGGCGCGTGATCTTCGACGGACTGGCGATACCCGCCGAGGCGCTCGGCAATCCGGATGCCCTGCTGCGCTTGTTTGCCCCGGCCGATCTGCAGGCGCTTTTGCCACCGCGACCGGCCACCGCGCACAAGGGGCTGTTCGGCCATGTGCTCGTGGTTGGCGGCAATCACGGCATGGGCGGCGCGGTTCGACTGGCCGGCGAAGCCGCACTGCGCAGCGGGGCCGGGCTGGTTACGGTCGCGACGCGGCCCGACAACGTCGCCGCGGTCACCGGCTATCGTCCGGAACTGATGTGTGCCGGGGTCGACGACCCGTCGCGGCTCGAACCCTTGCTCGCCCGGACCAGCCTCGTCGCGCTGGGGCCCGGACTCGGACGCGATGACTGGGCGCGCGCGCTGTTCGAGATGCTTCTCGACTGTGACCAGCCGCTGATCCTCGATGCGGACGCCCTCAACCTGCTTGCCGAATCGCCGCGGCAACGGGATGACTGGCTGCTCACGCCGCACCCGGGCGAGGCCGGTCGATTGCTCAACTGCACGACCGCGGACATCCAGGCTGATCGGCTTACAGCGCTGCGGCGCCTGAATGCCGACTATGGGGGTGCGGCGATCCTCAAGGGACGCGGCAGCCTCGTCGGTAGCTCCGGGAGCTTGCCCTGGCTGATCGACGCGGGAAATCCCGGCATGGCCACGGCCGGCATGGGCGACGTACTCACCGGCGTGGCGGCTGCGCTGGTCGCACAGAGTCCCGAAAGGCTGCTGGATTCGGCCGCGGCCGCAGCCTGGCTGCATGCCAGCGCCGGCGACCGCGCCGCGCGCGGCGGGCAGCGCGGTCTGCTGGCCGGCGACGTGATCGCCGAGTTGCGCGCGTGCCTGTCCGACGCCGGCTGAGCCTGCCCGATCCGCAGGCCACCGAGCGTTTCGGCCGGGCCCTCGGTCGCGCGCTGGCCGGTTCGGCCGGCGCCGGTCTGAGCATCTGGCTGGAGGGAGAACTGGGCGCCGGCAAGACCTGCATGGCCCGCGCGATCCTGCGCGGACTCGGCTATGCCGGTCGCGTGCCCAGCCCGACCTATACGCTGATCGAGCCGTACGAAGTCGACCGTGGCCGTCTGTTCCACGTCGACCTGTATCGCCTGCAGTCGCCCGAAGAGGCCGACGCGCTTGGCCTGGCCGAGCTGCCAGGCCCCGGGGAACTGCTGCTGGTGGAATGGCCCGGGCGTGGCGGTGACCGGGTGCCCCCGGCGGATCTGCGCCTGTGCCTGGCCGTCCGGGCCGAGGCCCGCGAGCTGGACGCCCTGGCCGGCGAGCATTTGCCGCGTCAGCTGGCCGACTGGCTGGAATCCTGGGCCCCTGTCTCAAAGGGCTTGTAGAAAACATTTCTATCTATATAATTTTCATCAAGAAAAGCTTTCCAGGCCGCAACAAGCTGGCGGCTCGGGTACAGGGAGCTCTGGGGGCATGCCAAGCAAAGCGCTCACCGTGGGGGTGGCCTTCTGCCTGCTGGCCGGCGGCACGGCCGCATCGGCGGCGAGTATCGATGCTGTCCGTATTGCAGCCCAGGACGGGCGCACGCGGGTCGCGCTGGATCTGAGCGACGGCGCAGAGCACAAGTTGTTCGTGCTGCCCGGCAATAGTGGCAAACCTGCGCGCGTGGTCATCGACATCAAGCCCAGCCGACTGGCGCCGGGCGCGGTGCCGTTTCCGACCGGCGTCGGGTCAGTGCAGCGCATTCGCGGTGCCGATCGCGAAGACGGCTCGGTGCGCATCGTGCTGGACCTGAAAGAAACCGTGCGCCCGAAAAGTTTCGCCCTGCCGGCCGACGAGCGTTACGGCGATCGCCTGGTTGTCGATCTCGAGGCGGCTTCGGTTACCGCTGAAGAGCCCACGCCGGTCAAGCGCAGCCCGTCGCCGGCACAAGCAGCACGCGACATCGTGGTAGCGATCGATGCCGGTCACGGCGGCAAAGATCCGGGTGCGCGCGGGCCGAAGGGCACGCGTGAGAAAGACGTCGTACTCAAGATCAGTCAGCGTCTGGCCGACGAGTTCAACGCCGAGCCGGGCATGCGCGCGGTACTGACTCGCGGCAGTGATCAGTTCGTTCCGCTGCGCCAGCGGATCGAGAAAGCGCGGGGCGCCGAAGCCGATCTGTTCATTTCGATTCACGCCGATGCCTTCCGCGACCGGCGCGTGCGCGGCACGACCGTGTATGCGCTGTCGGAGAAAGGTGCAACCGACGAGGCGGCGCGGCGGCTGGCCGAGCGTGAAAATGCGGCCGCGTTGATCGGCGGCGTCAGCCTGACCGACAAGGACCCGACGCTTGCCTCGGTACTGCTGGACCTGTCGCAGAATGCGTCGCTCAGCGCGAGCCTCGACGTGGGTGAAGAGATTCTCGACGAGCTCGCCGGCTTCACCCACCTGCGCAAGCGCCGCGTGCAGCAGGCGCCATTCCTGGTGCTCAAATCGCCGGACGTGCCGTCGCTGCTGATCGAAACCGCATTTATTTCCAATCCGGAAGACGAGCGCAAACTGCGCAGCGGTCGGCACCAGCAACGCCTGGCCAACGCGATCGTCGACGGCGTGCGCAATTATTTCTATGCTAACCCGCCGGCCGGCAGCCGGGTGGCCAGGCTGGCCCGCAACGGACCACCGCCGCCGCGGCAGTACGCGGTTCGCCGGGGCGATACGCTGAGCGAGATTGCGGCTCGGTATAACGTGAGTCTGCGGCACATTCGCTCGGCCAACCAGCTGCGCAACGATCGCATAGTCGTCGGCCAGGTTCTGAGAATTCCGCGCCCGACCGATATCTGAGCCCCATACGCATTGCTGCGGACCACGGGTATCTGAAAAAATGCCCGTATGCCGATTCGCCAGCTGTCCCCGCATCTCGTCAATCAAATCGCCGCCGGCGAAGTCGTCGAGCGCCCCGCGTCCGTAGTCAAGGAACTGCTCGAGAACAGTCTCGACGCCGGGGCGCAGCGCATCGATGTCGAGCTGGAGGCGGGTGGTCTCAAGCTCTGCCGGATTCGCGACGACGGCTGCGGCATCCCGGCCGACGAACTGCCGCTGGCGCTGGCCAGGCATGCGACCAGCAAGATCAGCACGCTGGAAGATCTGAACCAGATTGCATCACTGGGCTTTCGCGGTGAGGCGCTGCCCAGCATTGCCTCGGTCTCGCAGCTGCGCCTGGTGTCGCGCCAGCCTGACAAGGACGCCGGCTGGTCGGTCGAAGTGCAGGGCGGCACCTCGCGGGATGCGAAACCCGCCGCGCATCCGGGCGGCACCACGATCGAGGTGCGCGACCTGTTTTTCAATGTGCCGGCGCGGCGGCGTTTCATGCGCACCGAGAGAACCGAGTTCGGCCACGCCCGACGCGTGGTCGAGTCGATCGCACTCAGCCGGCCCGGCACTGCGCTGCGCCTGAGCCACAACCGGCGGGTCGTGATGGACCTGCCGGCGGCGCAGGATCTGGCCGGGCAGGAGCAGCGGCTCGCGCAGTTGCTGGGCGAAGGTTTCATGGAACACGCGATGCGAATCGAACGCCGCGCGGAGGGCATCAGCCTGCGCGGATGGATTGCGCGGCCGACCTTCTCCCGCAGCCAGCCGGATCAGCAGCAGCTGGTGCTCAATGGTCGCGTGGTCCGTGACAAGACGGTCGCGCATGCGGTTCGCAGCGCCTATGCGGACGTGCTGTTTCACGGCCGCCACCCGGCGTATCTGCTGTACCTCGATATGGACCCGGCGCTGGTCGACGTGAATGCGCATCCGTCGAAGCAGGAAGTGCGCTTTCGCGACGGCCGCAGCGTGCACGATTTCGTCCGTCGCAGTGTCGAGGCGGCGCTGGCCGAGACGCGCGCCGGGGCAGCAGGCACCGGGCAGAGCGCGGCACCGTCGCCCGGCTTGCCGATGGGTGGGCAGGCCGGCATGGCGCTGGCCACGCCGACGCCGCAGCGCGTGCGCGAGTCCCTCGCCGGATACGCGCGTCTGGCCGCCGCGCCGCCGGCGCAACCGGCATCGGATGAACTGCCGCCGCTGGGCTTCGCGCTGGCGCATCTGCACGGCGCATTCATCCTGGCGCAGAACGCCGAGGGCCTGGTCATTGTGGACGCCCACGCGGCACACGAGCGCATTACCTATGAACGTCTGAAAGCGGCCCGCGCCGAATCGGGGCTGCAATCGCAGCCATTGCTGGTGCCGCTGAGCGTCGCGGTCAGCGAGGCGGAGGCCGACCGGGCGGAAGCCAATGCAGACTGGTTCGCCGACCTGGGGCTGGAAGTCACGCGCAGCGGGCCGCAGAGTCTCAGCCTGCGCGCAATACCGTCATTGCTGCGCGGCGCGGACGGCGAGGCGCTGCTGCGCGACCTGCTTGCCGAATTGGCCGAAGGCGACGGACAGGCGTTGCTCGAGCGCCGGCTCGACGACGTGCTGGCTGGCATGGCCTGTCACGCGTCGGTTCGGGCTAACCGCCCGCTGGCAATCGACGAGATGAATGCACTGTTGCGCGACATGGAAGCCACACAACGCAGCGACCAGTGCAACCACGGCCGTCCGACCTGGACGCAGCTGAGTCTCGCGGAACTCGACCGGCTGTTTGCGCGCGGCCGCTGACCGGCCGTGACGGCGCAGGATTCGCCGCCGGTTCTGTGCCTGGCAGGCCCGACTGCCGCCGGCAAGACTGCTATTGCTGTTGCGCTCGCCGAACGATTCCCGCTGGACCTGATCAGCGTCGATTCGGCGATGGTCTACCGGCATCTGGACATCGGCACTGCCAAGCCCGATGCGAAAACGCTGGGCCGGGCCCCGCATGCGCTGATCGATATCCGCGATCCCTGGGAACGCTACTCGGCCGGAGATTTTCGTCGCGATGCCTTGCGCCTGATTGAGACCAGCCATGCTCGCGGCCGCTTACCATTGCTGGTGGGGGGCACGCTGCTGTACTTCCGCGCGCTGCGCCAGGGCCTCGCCAGCCTGCCTGCCGCCGACGCCCGGCTGCGCGCGCAACTCGATGCGCGCGGGGAGAGCGAAGGCTGGGCGGCGCTGCACGCGGAGCTGGCTGCGGTCGATCCACCGGCCGCGGCGCGCATCGCGGTCGGCGACCGGCACAGAATTCAGCGCGCGCTGGAAGTGTTTCTACTCACCGGCGAGCCGCTGAGCGAGTTGCAGTTGCGTTCGACGCAGCCGGCCCCATACCGATTCCGCTGTGTCGCGCTGATGCCGGGCGACCGCGCGGTCATGAATCAGCGCATCCATGCGCGCTTCGGGCAGATGCTCGACGCGGGTTTCGAGGCCGAGGTGAGGCGGCTGCACGACATGCCACAGATGCACGCGGACCGGCCGTCCATGCGCGCGGTCGGTTACCGGCAGCTGTGGCGCTACGTCGCCGGCGAAACCGGCTTCGAGGACGCCTGTACGCAGGCGCGCACCGCGACGCGCCGGTATGCCAAGCGTCAGTTGACCTGGTTGCGCGGCGAGCGCGACTTCGCGCTGGTCGACAGCCTGAAGGATGATTGTCTGGCGCGGGTTTCGGCCGAGTTCGGGCTTACCTCCGCGACGGGTGCAATGTGAGGTCGTTGCCTATAGAATCCTCGGGAATACCGGGGGGCGCGGCCTGCTAGCAGCGGCGTGTGCGGCATCCTGATCCAACAATATTAAGAACGCTTTGCGGGAGTCGACGATGGCCAAAGGACAAGTTCTGCAGGATCCGTTCCTGAATGCGCTGCGCAAGGAGAAGGTTCCCGTTTCCATCTACCTCGTCAACGGTATCAAGCTCCAGGGCACGGTGGATTCGTTTGACCAGTTCGTGGTCCTGTTGAAGAACAGTGTCAGCCAGATGGTCTACAAGCACGCGATCTCGACCGTCGTGCCGTCGCGCAATGTCCAGCTGCCGGGCGGAGACGAAGATCAAGAGTGAACGCGCCGGTCTGCGCTGGCGCTGGGCCGTGGCGGCCGAGGGCTGCCCGGAGTTCCTGATTGTTTGAACGCCCGCGGCGCGGCGAGCGCGCCATTATCGTCCACGTCGGCATCGGCCGAGCCCCGGAACCCGACCACCAGAGTGAGTTCGAGTCGCTCGCGGACGCGGCCGGGGCCGAGACCGCCGCGCGCCTGACTGCGCGTGTCCGCACGCCGAATCCGCGCTACCTGCTGGGCAAGGGCAAACTGGACGAGCTGCGCACCGCGGCCGATGAGGCCGACGCCAGCCTGGTGCTGGTGGACCACGACCTGAGTCCGGCGCAGGAGCGCAACCTGGAGCGGGCGCTGCAACGCCGCGTGGTCGATCGGACCGGGCTGATCCTGGATATCTTCGCGCTGCGGGCCCGCACCTTCGAGGGCAAGCTGCAGGTCGAGCTGGCGCAGCTCAAGCACCTGTCGACCCGCCTGGTGCGTGGCTGGACGCATCTGGAACGCCAGAAAGGCGGTATCGGTCTGCGTGGCCCGGGCGAGACGCAGCTCGAGACCGATCGCCGGCTGCTCGGCCAGCGCATCAAGCAGTTGCAGGCACGCCTGCGCCGCCTCGGCCAGCGCCGGGACCTGGCCCGCAGCCAGCGCCGCCGCCGGGATATGGCGACGGTCTCGCTGGTCGGCTATACGAATGCCGGCAAGTCCACGCTGTTCAATTACCTGACCGAGTCGGAGGTGCTGGTTCGCGACCAGCTGTTTGCCACGCTCGACCCGACCCTGCGCCGCCTGGAGCTGGGCGACGGGCTGAGCTGTGTACTGGCCGACACGGTGGGCTTCGTGCGGGACCTGCCGCACGAGCTGGTCGCTGCGTTCCAGTCGACCCTGGAGGAGACCCGGGGCGCGCGCTTGCTGCTGCACGTGATCGACGCGGCCGATCCGGCACACGACCAGCGTGTCGACGACGTCGAGGCGGTGCTCGAGCAGATTGGCGCGGATCACCTGCCGCTCGTAAAGGTCTACAACAAGGCTGATATAATCCACGCCCCGCCGCGGGTCGATCGCGCGGAGACCGGCCGGGCGCGAGCAGTCTGGCTGTCGGCCGCGACTGGCGATGGGGTGGAAATCCTGCGCGAGGTAATCGGCGAATACCTGCAGCAGGAAATGATCCGCGGCACCGTTCGGCTGGGTTGTGAGCAGGGGCGATTACGCGCCCTGTTGTACGACAGTGGACAGGTGCTCGAGGAGCGGCCGCTCGACGAAGGCGGCTGGGAGATGGACGTGGAGTTGGACCGCCGCGGTTTCGAAGATTTGCGTAAGCGCGAGAATCTGCGCTTTCGGGACACTCCTTCAGATTCGCAAACTGCCCAGTGGCACTGATTGGCAGGCAAGCAAAGCAGGAACTCATGGCGTGGAACGAATCCGGTAACGGAAAAAATCCCTGGGATCGGGGTGGCGGCAACGACGGCCCGCCCGATCTCGACAAAATTGTCAGGGACTGGCAGCAGCGACTGAATCGCCTGTTTGGCGGCGGCGGCGGCCGCGGCGGCGGCCGCGGTGGCAGCGAACGGCCCGGCGCCGGCGGCGCAATGATTGTCGGGCTGATCGTTCTGCTGGTGCTTGGCTGGGCCGCGACGGGTGTTTATCGCGTCAATGACGCCGAACGCGGCATCGTGCTGCGCTTTGGCGCCTACGCGGCTACCACGCAGCCGGGCCTGCGCTGGCACGTTCCCTGGCCGGTCGAAAGCGTGGAACTGGTCAATGTGGCCCAGATCACACCCTTCAGCCAGACCACGCGGATGCTGACGGCAGACGAGAACATCGTTGTAGTCGACCTGGTCGTGCAGTACCAGCGGGCCGACCCGAAAGCCTTCCTGTTCAACGTCCGTGACCCGGAGGGCACGCTAAGTGACGTAAGCGAGAGCGCGATCCGTGAGGTCATTGGCAAGAACAGCGCCGATTTCGTACTGCTCGAGGGCCGTGCCGAAATCGCGTCACGCACCCAGGAGCTGATCCAGGAAGCCCTGGACGAATATGGCGCCGGCATTATCGTAACCAAGGTCAACCTGCAGGATACGAACTTCCCCAGCCAGGTCGAAGCGGCCGTGCAGGACGCGATCAAGGCGCGCGAGGATCGCGAGCGACTGGCTTTCGAAGCGCAATCTTATGCCAACGACATTCTGCCAAAGGCTCGGGGTGAAGCGGTGCGGCGCATTCAGGATTCCGAGGCCTATCGGGCGCGCGTGGTTGCCGATGCCGAGGGCGAAGCCTCGCGCTTCGAGCAGTTGCTGGTCGAGTACGAGAGAGCCCCGGAAGTGACCCGCGAGCGCCTCTACATAGAGGTAATGGAAGAGGTGTTCGGGAATTCGACCAAGGTGCTGCTCGACGCGGAAGGCGGCGGCAATATCACCTATTTGCCGGTCGACAAACTGATCGATCAGCGGCGGTCGAGCAGCGCACGGTCCGGCAGCGCGAACCGCAGCATGT